>CAYGLH010000240.1:713-5859 GCA_964350535.1 uncultured Ilumatobacteraceae bacterium | reverse complement strand
GAACACCGCGCTCGATGCCGACGACGGGGCGGCGGCGCACCTGGTGTCCGCGGTCGGTGAGATGTGCGCCGCGCTCGGGCTCGAGCTCGGCGGCGACGACGAGGTGCCCGCCGACGCACAAGCCCGCGCGGTAGCGCTCGACGAGGCGCGTGCGGCCAAGGACTATGCGGCCGCCGACGCGATCCGCGCCGAGCTGCAGGGCGAGGGCTGGACCGTCGAGACCACGAAGGACGGCACGTCGCTCCGCCGCTGACGGCTCCTCCTCGGGCCATCACCGGACCTGCTCCGGACGCATCGCCGGTCGCACGACGGCGCGTCGCGCGGCGTCTGTGTCTGCGAGGCGCGTTTCATCCGCACGAAACAGTGCCGGAACGCGCCATCCCTACCGTCGTCGGTGAGCCCCTCGCGGGTCCCACGCATCACAGCAATCCCACATCGACACGGAGCACGACATGATGAACCAGCGCATCTGGTACCGGGCGATCCCCAAGCCGCGCCGGTCGACCTCGATCGATCGCGGTCTCAGCCTCGAGGAGCGGCGCTACGCCTCCTCGCTCAAGGGCATGGGCCCCGTCGCCGCCAACGACGTGGTCCTCGGCACCTAAGCCGTCACTGGCGTTCCCCGGCCACGCAGGCCGGCACGAGCGTTCCCCGGCCACGCAGGCCGGCAGATCTTCTCGGTCCGTTCGATTGCACCCCTCGTGATCGAGCGGACCGAGAGTCTTCACTGCCGCGATCGGCGGGAGCCGCGCCGGTAGCGTTGGGCGGGTGCCAGCGGCGGTGACCACTGCGGCGGCTGACCCTTCGACCGCCACCGGCCCCAGCGCGCCGACGAGTGCGGCGACGACGTTGCCGTCGATGGGGTACCAGCCGGCCCTCGACGGACTGAGAGCGATCTCGGTCGTCGCCGTGCTCCTGTACCACGCCGGCTTCTCGTGGATGCACGGCGGGTTCTTCGGGGTCGAGGTCTTCTTCGTCGTCTCCGGGTTCCTGATCACGTCGTTGCTGCTCGACGAGCGCGAGCGATCGGGTCGCATCGACTTCGGGCAGTTCTGGCTGCGCCGCGCCCGCCGGCTCTTCCCGGCGCTGTTCGCGGTCATCGCCGCGGTGGCCGTGTGGACCGCGCTGTGGGGTTCGGCCGAGCAGGTGTCGCAGGTGCGGCGCGACATCCCGTGGGCCGTGTTCTACATGGGTAACTGGGGGCAGATCCTGGGCGACGTCCCGTACTTCGCCGGGGAGCCTCCGCTGCTGCGCCATCTGTGGAGCCTCGCGGTCGAGGAGCAGTGGTACCTGTTCTGGCCGCTGATCTTCGTCGGACTGACCGCGGCGATCCGTTCCACGCGCGTCATCGGCTGGGTCGTGCTGGGGGCAGCCCTCTTCGTGTGGGTGTTCACGGCCTGGCTGGAGTCGGGCTCGCCGGCGCTGCTCGGTGGGCCACCGGGGCTGTTCGACGGGGCGAACCGCACCAACTTCATGTACCTGTCGACGCTGACGCGCGCCGGCGGGCTGCTGCTCGGCGCCGGCGCCGCGTTCCTCTGGCGGCCGTGGAGGTCGGCGGGCGCGGCCGATGCGCCGGCCGGCCGGGTGCTCGATCCGCTCGCCGCCGGCTCGGTGGCGCTGCTCGTCTGCATCTTCGCCGTCGCCAACCTGGTGGCGGGCTACGTGTACCAGTGGCTGCTGCCGCTCGTGTCGGTCCTCTCGGTGATCGCCGTGATGGTCGCGGTGCACCCTGCAGCCGCCGGGTTCCGCCAGCTGATGTCGGTCGAGTGGTTGGTCGAGCTCGGCAAGCGCAGCTATGGCCTCTACCTCTGGAGTTGGCCGATCTCGGTGGTCGTCGGTGCGACCGACGGCAGCGTCTCCAAGTTCCTGGTGGCGATGGTGATCACCGCGGTCGTGACCGAGGCGTCGTATGGATATCTCGAGACACCGATCCGTCGCGGCGCGTGGGGTGGCTGGTGGAAGCACCTGCCGCGCCATGCAACGGCCCCGCTCGCGGCCGGTGCATTGCTGCTGGTGAGCGTGGTCACCTTCTACGTCGTCGCCGAGCCGTACGACCCGTTCACCGGTGGCGAGGAGGCGACCTTCGACGCCGGCGTGGTGGCCGGGGCCCCCGACGGCGCCGATGCGACCGCCGCCGAGGGTGCCGACGGAGTTGCTCCCGCAGCGACCGGCACCGAGGAGGCCGCAGCGAGTGATCCGGCCGCGCCGAGCACGACCGTGGCTCAGGCGGCGGCCGAGACGGCGACGCTGGCGATCGTCGGCGACTCCCAGGCGAACGCCTTGGAGATCAACCTGCCGAACGGGATCGAGGCGGCGTTCCCCGTCGTGTACAACGGCAGTGTCGACGGCTGCGGTGTGTTCGACGCCGGCCGGGTCCGGAGCGCGATCTCGTTCAACAACAACTTCGCCATCTGTGATGGCTGGCAGGACGACTGGGCCTACGCCGCCAAGGGCGCCGACGTGGCGCTCGTCGTGATCGGTGCGTGGGACGTGTTCGACCTGGAGGTCGACGGGACGACCTACACCTTCGCCAGCCCCGAGTACGACGAGCTGTTCACGACGGCCCTGCGTTCCGGCATCGACGCGATGCTGGCCGAAGGCGTGAACGTCGGGCTGCTGGAGGTGCCGTGCATGCGGCCGGTCGACGTCGACGGCGCCGGCGTGCCCGCGCTCCCCGAACGTGGCGACGACGATCGCGTGGCCCACATCAACGGGCTCCAGGCGCAGGTCGCCGATTCGTACGGCGACGAGGTGCAACTGATCGACGGCCCCGACGAGTGGTGCACCGACCAGGCGATCGCCACCGACCTCGGCTTCCGCTGGGACGGTGTCCACGTCTACAAGCCCGGCGCCAAGCTGATCATGGAGTCGATCGCCCCACAGTTGCTCGCACTCGCCGCTGCGTAGGTCCCCTCGTGCGCCGGGGAACGTGAGGCGATCAGTCGCCGACGGCGTCGCGCTCGGCGTCGAGGCGCTTGACGAGCGTCTTGGTGGCGATCGTTCGGTAGCTCTCCTCGACGAAATCGAGCAGCACGTCGCGCTCGTCGACGGGCACCCCGGCCAGCGCGATCGACACCCACCCGTGCTTGCCGAGGCCGTGACCCGTCGGGGCGGCGCGCTCGAACGACAGCGCGTGGTCGGCCGACTCGGGGAGCTTGACGGTGAGGTGTGGATCGTCGGACGCGTCGCTGCTGAGGAAGACGAAGATCTTCTTGCCGACCTTCACGACCAGGTCGCCCCACGGTTCGTCCGGCCACGCCTCCGGGAGCCCGAGCGCGAAGTCGGCCGGTTCGGCGAGATCGGGGTGCGGCCGCGGCGGCATCCCGACATCATGGCCCGGTGACACGGCGTCACAAGTTACTGCCCGGTAGACACGTCCATTACCACCCGGTAACTTGAAGGTATGACCGAGTTTTCCCTCAACCTCAACGAGGATCAGCTGCAGTTGCAGAAGTGGGTCCACGACTTCGCCGAGAACGTCATCCGCCCCGCTGGGCACGAGTGGGACGAGCGCGAGGAGTTCCCGTGGCCGGTCGTCGAGGAGGCCGCTGAGATCGGGCTCTACGGCGTCGACTTCCTGCTCAACGCGATGGGCGACCCGACGGGGCTGACGCTGCCCGTCGCGATCGAGGAGATCTTCTGGGGCGACGCCGGCATCGGCATGGCGATCATGGGTTCCGCGCTCGCCGCCGCCGGGATCTCCGGCAACGGCACGCCCGAGCAGGTGATGGAGTGGGTGCCCCAGTGCTACGGGACCGCCGGTGACGTCAAGCTCGGCGCGTTCTGTGTCTCCGAGCCCGACGCCGGTTCCGACGTCTCGTCGCTGCGCACTCGCGCCGTCTACGACGAGGCCAAGGACGAGTGGACGCTCAACGGCACGAAGGCGTGGATCACCAACGGCGGCATCGCCGACGTGCACGTCGTGGTCGCCGCCGTCGACCCCGAGCTCGGCTCCAAGGGGCAGGCCAGCTTCATCGTTCCGCCGAACACGCCCGGCCTGTCACAGGGCCAGAAGTACATGAAGCACGGCATCAAGGCGAGCCACACCGCCGAGGTCGTGCTCGCCGCCGTCAAGGTCCCCGGCTCGTGTCTGCTCGGCGCCAAGGAGAAGCTCGACGAGAAGCTCGCCCGTGCCCGCGACAAGAAGGCCAGCGGCAAGCAGCCGGCGATGGCCACCTTCGAGGCCACCCGCCCTGCCGTCGGCGCCCAGGCGCTCGGTATCGCCCGTGCCGCTTACGAGTACTCGCTCGAGTACGCCAAGGAGCGCCACGCGTTCGGCAAGCCGATCATCATGAACCAGGCGATCGCCTTCAAGCTCGCCAACATGATCACCGAGATCGACGCCAGCCGCCTCCTGATCTGGCGCGCCGCCTGGCTCGCCAAGAACGGCACCTACAAGAACGCCGAGGGCTCGATGTCGAAGTGGAAGGCCTCCGAGGTCGCCGTCCGCGTCACCGAGGAAGCGATCCAGATCCTCGGCGGCTACGTCTACACCCGTGAGCACCCCGTCGAGCGTTGGCACCGTGACGCCAAGATCCACACGATCTTCGAAGGCACGTCCGAGATCCAGCAGCTGGTCATCTCCCGGGCCATATCAGGCCTGCGTATCGAGTGATTCCGGCGCTCGGCAATTGCCGAGCGATCCGCACCTGATCCTTCCCATCCCTACTCCATCCCTACTAATCTCGCCGCATGGCGACGATTCGGGAGAGGAGCCCAGGGGTGTGGGAGGTGCGCATCTTCACCGGCCGTGACACCCGCGGCCGTCCCACCCAGATCTCGCGAACAGTCCGCGGTGGCAAGCGCGAGGCGCAACGCCTGGCGATAGACCTCGAGGGCGGCCCCGGTCGCGCCTCCGCCGGCGGGAGGACCGTCGGGGACGTGCTCGACGAGTGGGTCGAGTCCAACGCTGACATGTGGGCGCCGTCGTCCGAGCGCGACCAACGGAGCCGTGTCCGATCGATCAAGTCCGACGACGCGCTGGTGCGGATGCCGGTCGCGCGCCTGTCGGTGGCCGACGTCGAGCGTTGGCATGCGCGGCTCCGTCGGAGCGGCAAGCAGGACGCTGGGATCAAGAACCAGCACGGCGTGCTGCGTGCTGCGCTCGGACAGGCACAGCGGTGGGGCTGGGTCAACGCCAACGTCG
>CAYGLH010000240.1:0-703 GCA_964350535.1 uncultured Ilumatobacteraceae bacterium | reverse complement strand
TGGCGCGCCTGCGGAGTTCCCGGACCCAGAAGCGCGACGCGATGACGGAAGACGACGTGCGTGCCGCCATCGCCGCCGCCACCGGATTCGACCCCGCCGCCGGCCTCGCCCTCCGTCTCGCCGCGATCGCCGGAGCGCGCCGGGCGGAGCTGGCAGCCCTTCGGTGGAGCGACGTCCACGAACGAGAGCTGACGATCGACTCCGCGATCGAGGTCGTCAGTCGGGGCGACGGCAATCCGGAGCTGCGCGACGCGCCGACCAAGACGGCGAACGTGCGCACTTTGGTCCTCGATCCGGTGACGCTGGGTCTGATCGACGACCTGCGTCGCGAGCGCGAGCCGTACGGCCCGTGGATGTTCGGTGTCGGTCCGGATCTCGTCAACCCCGACCGCATGGGCTACTGGTGGCGGCGAGCACGGAAGGAGTCCGGCATCGACGCCAAGTGGCGCCTGCACGATCTCCGCCACTGGTCGGCGACCACGGCGATCGGCCAGGGTCACGACGTGCGAACGGTCGCCGGACGGCTCGGTCACGCCGACGCGTCGATGACGCTCCGAACGTACGCCCACGCCTTCGCCGCTGCCGACGAGGCGCTCGCGATGGGTCTCGGCGATCGGCTCGACCACACGGACTCGTGAAGCGGGAGCCATCCGGACACGATTCGGTTCAGCGGTGCTTTGCATCGGCGGCCTCGACCTGCACC
>CAYGLH010000239.1:3987-5862 GCA_964350535.1 uncultured Ilumatobacteraceae bacterium | reverse complement strand
TCGTACGGCACCTCCGCCGCAGACGCGTCCCACCGCTGCCGGTCGGCCATGTCCACCACTGTCACACTCCCCAAACGCACGTCGAGGGCATTCGGTTCCCGCGATCGGCGAATTCCTGGGCTGTTGCACCGTCGATCGGGGTTGGGTGGGCGGCGATGGTCGCCGCCTAGGGTGGCGTCCGTGCTCGAACGCATCGAGGATCTCGACCCGTCGGTGATCGGCTATCGCGCCGTCGGCGACTTCACCACCGACGACTTCCGTGCGGCGATCGAGCCCGAGCTCGCCACCGTCCGCGAGCGCACCGGCACCCTGCGCCTGCTGCTCCATCTCGGCGAGAAGTTCACCGGGTTCGGCGAGGGCTCGTGGAGCGATCTCACCGACGGCATCCGCCACATCCACTTCCACAAGGGCGCCGTCGTCACCGACGACGGTGGCATCGCCACGGGCATCAACATCGTGAAGTGGACCCTCCACGGCCACATCCGCACGTTCCACAACGACGAGTTCGACAAAGCCGCGCACTGGGTCACCACCTGACGCGGCGCCGGGGATGGCCCCGTCGGCCGACTCGGTGACCACGGTCACAGATCGGGCGCGACGACGTGCTACGAACGGGGCGATGGCTGACTTCCTCACCGCCCACGCCGCGGCCCAACCCGACAAGCTCTCCGTCGTCGACGACCGGCGCGGCACCGACGTCCGCACGCGGACCTTCGCCGAGCTCGAGGACCGCGCGAACCGTCTCGCCAACGTCTTGCTCGAACACGGCGTCACGGCGGGGACCACCGTCGTCTGGTGCGGCCAGAACTCGGTCGGCATCGTCGAGGCGATGAACGCCTGCCGCAAGGTCGGTGCGATCGCCGTGCCGCTCAACTACCGGCTCTCCGACGAGGAGGCGGGGTACGTGATCGACCACTCCGACGCACACACCGTGTACGTCGACGCCGAGTTCGCTCCGATGGTCGAGCGCGTCCGCGGCGCCATCCCCAAGGTGGCCAACGTCTTCGTGTTCGACGGCGAGGCACCCGATGGCATGGCGGCGGTCGAGCCGCTGATGGACGCGGCGAGCAACGAACCCCCACCGGCGCCGGACGCTGCGTCGGGCGCCGGGACCACGATGATCTACACGTCGGGCACGACCGGCAAGCCCAAGGGAGCCCTCCGCAGCGCGGCCACGAACATCGCCGCGCAGACCACGAGCGACGACGCCACCACGCTGCTCGGCCTGATCGGCTACCGCCCCGACGACGTGTACATCACGACCGGTCCGCTGTACCACTCGGGCCCCGGCGGGTTCATGGGGATCGCCCAGGCGATGGGCCAGACCGTCGTGCTGCAGCGCAAGTTCGACGCCGAGGACTGGCTGCGGCTGCTCGACACCTACAAGGCCTCCTCGACGTTCGCCGCGCCCACGCCGATCCGCATGATCTGCAACGTCGGCGACGACATCAAGGCCAAGTACGACCGCAGCACGATGCGGGTGATGATCGCCAACGCCGCCCCGTGGAGCTATGCACTGAAGCAGCAGTACGTCGCCGACTTCCCGCCCGAGTCGCTGTACGAGGTGTACGGCTCGACCGAGCTGGGTGTCAACACGGTGATGCTGCCCGAGGACCAGATGCGCAAGCCCGGGTCGTGCGGCAAGGAGGCGCCGGGGGTCGAGGTGCGCCTGTACGACGACGCCGGCAACATCGTCACCGCCACCGGACCGGACGCGACCGGCGAGTTGTTCGTGCGCTCCGCGTCGGTCTTCTCGGACTACTACAAGCAGCACGACAAGTTCGAGGACGACCACCGCGACGGCTTCCAGACCGTGGGCGACATCGCCTACCCCGACCCCGAAGGCGCCAGCTACATATGCGACCCCCCAAAGGC
>CAYGLH010000239.1:0-3977 GCA_964350535.1 uncultured Ilumatobacteraceae bacterium | reverse complement strand
ATCTCGGGCGGGATGAACATCTACCCGGCCGAGATCGAGTCGGCGCTCGAGGCGCATCCCGACGTGTTCGAGGCGGCGGTGTTCGGGATCCCGAGCGAGGAGTGGGGCGAGTCCGTGCACGCGGTGGTGGTCAAGCGTCCGGGTTCGGAGCTCGACGAGGCCGCGGTCGACGCTCACGCCCGCGAGCACCTCGCCAACTACAAGATCCCGCGCTCGATCTCGTGGCTCGACGAGCTCCCGAAGACCGGCAGCGGCAAGATCCTCAAGCGCGAGCTGCGCGCCCCGTTCTGGGAGGGCGCCGCCACCCGCGTCTGATCACCCGGCCCTTCCGGCTCTGCGTCGGCCCTTGTCCGGTGCCGGCGGCCGATCGCCGACACGAATCGGCAGCTCCCGATGTGTGTCGGTGTTCGGCTGCTCGGACCGGAAGTCCGCCGACGCAGATCAAGGGGTCGACGCCCCGACGTCGAGGCCCGCGATGCGCAGTGCGGCCTCCTTGGCGCCGTCGAGGTCGTAGTGCTTGCGGGTCACGATGCGCTGCGCGTAGAGGCCGCCGCCGGCCTGGATGTTGGTGACGGCGCGCCAGCCGCCGTAGGCGTCGGCGGTGAGGTCGCGGATCGCATGGAACAAGCGCGTGCGGTACTCGCCGTCGACGTCGTTGCCCGTCGACATGTACTTGCGGGCGAGGTGGCCGACGTCGGCATTCTCGAGGTCGGCGATGGCGGGCGCGGTCACGATCGCCCCGCCGGCGATGTCGTGCAGGTGGCGGACCATCTCGTTGTAGTTGGCGGCGCCGGTGTACTTGCCGGCATTCGTGAAGAGCTCGTCCGGGAACATCGCCCCGAACTCGCCGGCCTGTGAGTGAGCGATCGCCGCCTCGTAACAAGCCCGGATGACCGTCGCGTGGATGATCATCTCGGAGATCTTCTCCTTGATGTGGGCGACCCCGGCGAGACCGTTGGCCTCGGCGATGAGCTGCGCCAGCCCGACGAGCACGTCGGCATCGTCGGCCATCGACGTCAACCCGCCGAGCCGCTCCCACAGGCCGAGCGAATGGGCGAACACGGCAGCGATCGCCGTCTCGCCGTCGAGGAGCACGCGTTCGTTCGGCACGAACACGTCGTCGAAGATCACGAAGCCCTCCGGGGTGGAGTTGCGTCCGGCGACCGGGAAGTCGCGCACGTCGTCGTGGCGCGGGGCGTACGACGTGTTGATGATTTTCACACCGGGCGCGTTCACCGGCACCATCGCGGCGATCGAGTAATCCTCCTCCCCCGGCTTCATCGACTTGGTCGGGATCGTCATCAGGTCGTGCCCGAGCGAGGCGGCGGTGATGTGCAACTTGGCGCCGCGGAGCACGACGCCCTCGGGCGTACGGTCGACCACGCGCACGTACGCGTCCGGGTCGTCCTGCCGGCCCGGTGGGCGCGACCGGTCGCCCTTCGCGTCGGTGATGCACTGCGTGATCCGGACGTCGCGCTGCTGCGCCTCGTCGATGTAGCCGTCGATCCGCTCGATGTACTGCGGCGCGATGTCCTTGATCCGCCCGGCGACGGTGGCGAGGGTCATGATCGAGGTGTAGGTGACGTGGGCCATCATCCCCGCGTGGTGGACGAGCTCGACCTTGGCGCGCAGCTCATCCACCGAGGTCGGAACACCGCTGATCGGGCTGCGCCCGTCGACCGCCTTGTCGAGCAGCCAGTCGTAGCCGTCGGCCACGCCCTGCGCGGGTGGCCCGAGGATCGGGTGCGCCGGGATGTCGTCGACGCGCTTGCCCTCGAAGTACGTCGCTCGTCCGTCGAACAACGACTCCTTGTACTCCTCGCCGGTCATCATGGCAACGGGACCCCCTTGGACTGGCCGCGACCCCGAACGCTAGGCCCACGCCACCGAGACCCCGATGTCGGAGCCATGCCGAGCTCGTGAGGATCGGGCCCGTCCAGCGGGCCCGGAGCACCCGAGATGTCCGGGCGTTCTACGGGAGACCGGCCGGTGGGAGATGGGCCACCGCATAATCGACCACGGCGAGCTGGTCGTCGATGATCGACCCGCCACGCGCCGGGTCGTCGAGCCAGCGGGTCCACACGGCGCCGCGCCCGGCGACGAGCATCGCCGCCAGCAACGTGGAGTGGAGGTCGTCCGGTTCCACGCCGCGATCACCCGCCAGCGCCGCCGCCAACGACGTCCGCATCGAGCGATCGATGTCGGAGGCGACGGCCACGAGGGCGGGATCGCGGTCGACCCAGTTGCGTCCGGCGCGCAGGTTGCGGAGGTAGCTGACGGTGACGCCGGAGGTGGGCGACTCGGCCTCGGCGGCCTCGCGACGGAGGAACTCCCGCCAGACGTCGATCGCCTCGACGTCACGTCGCGGGTGGCGCAGCACGGCCTCGACGTGATCGATCGGATCGCTGGTCGGCGCCAGCGCCAGCCGGGCCTTGGAGTCGAAGTAGCGGAGCAGGGTCTGCGGCCGGATCTCCACCTCGGCGCAGATGTCCTCCAGGGTGGTCGCCCCATAGCCGCGCTCGGCGAACAGCCGCTGGGACACCTCGATCAGCGCGGCGCGGGTCTTGGCCTTCTTGCGCTCGCGCAGTGACGTCGGAGGCGGCGTCGGAGTCAGCGTGTCGGCGGCGGTCATGAAAAAATGTGAACGACTTCCATTTGTGGCTCGCTCCACAGTAGCGTCGCGGGCATGTCAGCGCCCACTTCCCTCGACTTCGATCCCGACGCCCTGCGTGAGCGGTACCGCGAGGAGCGCGAGAAGCGGCTCCGCGCCGACGGCAACGAGCAGTACATCGAGATCTCGGGCGACTATGCCCACTACATGCGCGATCGGTACGCCGCCCCCGCACCGCGCGAGCCGATCACCGACGAGGTCGAGGTGCTGATCGTCGGTGGTGGCTTCGGCGGACTGCTGGTGGGCGCCCGCCTGCGCGAGCTCGGCATCGACGACATCCGCATCGTCGAGAAGGGCCACGCCCTCGGCGGCACCTGGTACTGGAACCAGTACCCGGGCGCGCAGTGCGACATCGAGTCGTACATCTACATGCCGCTCCTCGAGGAGCTCGGCTACGTGCCGAGCGAGCGCTACGTGCGTGCCCCCGAGATCCTCGAGTACACCCACGCGATGGCCCGCCACTACGACCTGTTCGACGATGCCATCCTGTCGACCGAGGTCACCGAGATGCGGTGGGACGACGACGCGGCGCGCTGGATCGTGTCGACCAACCGCGGCGACGCGATGCGGGCGCGCTTCGTGGCGATCGCTTCGGGTCCGCTGCACCGTCCGAAGCTGCCCGGGGTCGAGGGCATCAACGACTTCCAGGGCCACAGCTTCCACACCAGCCGTTGGGACTACGACTACACCGGCGGCGACCCGCTCGGTGGGCTCGACGGGCTGGCCGACAAGCGGGTGGCGATCATCGGCACCGGTGCCACCGCCGTGCAGGTGGTGCCCCACGTCGGCGAGGCCGCCCAGCAGTTGTTCGTGTTCCAGCGGACGCCGTCGTCGATCGACGTGCGCGGCAACCGGCCGACCGACCCGGAGTGGCAGGCCGGGCTCGAGCCCGGCTGGCACAAGGAGCGACTCGAGAACTTCAACTCGCTCGTGTCGGGCGTCCCCCTCGAGAAGGACCTCGTGCAGGACGGCTGGACCGACCTGATCGGCAAGATGCTCACGATCTATCGGGAGGGTCGACACGGCGCCTTCGAGCGACCGGTCGAAGAGGTGCTCGAGCTCGCCAACTTCGAGAAGATGGAGGAGATCCGGGCGCGCGTCGACAGCCTCGTCGACGACCCCGCCACCGCCGAGGCGCTGAAGCCCTACTACCAGATGTTCTGCAAGCGTCCGTGCTTCCACGACGAGTACCTGCAGACCTTCAACCGCCCGAACGTCACGCTCGTCGACACCGATGGCCAGGGTGTCGTCCGGATCACCGCGCGCGGCGTCGTCGTCGCCGGCGAGGAGTACGAGGTCGACTGCA
>CAYGLH010000238.1:0-5875 GCA_964350535.1 uncultured Ilumatobacteraceae bacterium | reverse complement strand
CGACGACGCGTTCCCCGGTCTCGACTTCGAGGCGCTCGGCTACACCTCGGCGCACCATGGCCAGGGCCAGTGGAACGGCGTGGCGATCCTGTCGCGCATCGGCCTCGCCGACGTCGTCGCAGGGTTCGCCGACGGTGGCCCCCCGGACCGCGACGCCCGCATCGTCACGGCGACCTGCGGAGGCGTACGCGTGAGCAGTGTGTACGTGCCGAACGGCCGCTCGCTCGACGACGATCACTATCAGTACAAGCTCGACTGGCTCGATCGCCTGCTCGCCCACCTCGGGGCAGACACCGACCCCACCGCCGACGTGGTGGTCGGCGGCGACTTCAACATCGCGCCGGACGACCGCGACGTGTACGACCCGGCCAAGTTCGAGGGTGCCACCCACGTCAGCGCCCCCGAGCGGGAGCGTCTGGCGGCGCTCGAGGCGTGGGGGCTGAGCGACGTGTTCCGCCAACACCACGAGGCGGACCGGGTGTATTCGTGGTGGGATTACCGGGCGGGTGACTTCCACCAGGGGCGCGGGTTGCGAATCGACCTGCTGATGTGCTCCGCGTCGGTCGCCGAGCGCAGCAACTGGTGCCTGATCGACCGCAACGCTCGCAAGGGCAAGGGCCCGAGCGACCACGCTCCGGTCATCGTCGATGTGAGCGTCTGACGCCCGCCGGCACCCGCCGCGGGAGCGCGAGCCTCCGGTGCGCTGGTCGGGGCGGCCCCGCTGGCGCGGCGTGCACGTGACGGGCTCAGGAGTCGCCGGCGCCGGTGACGATCTCCAGGATCTGGGGCGCCAGGCGTCGGGCGGTGATCGGTCCGAACGACGTCATGCGTTCGAGTTCGCCTGCGTCGGCCGGACGGCCGTCGGCGATCGCTGCGAGGTCGCGGGTGCTGCAGAGCTGGTCGGGGAGCACGTCGGCCTGCTGCGCGGCCTCGAGCCGCCACTCGCGCAGCGCGGCGAGGACCGGGTCGGTCTGCGATCGTCGAGATCCGAGGCGCACCGGTGGAGGCGCGGTCGGTGGTGTCGATTCGAATCCCTCCAAGAGCGGGCTCGGGGTGCGGGCGTAACCGCCACGCCGACCGGCACTCGTGACGTGAAGGCGGTCGGTGGCCCGCGTGAGCGCCACGTACAGCAGACGCGCTTCCTCGGCGCGTGCGGCAGTGGTCGACGCCGACTTGTGCGGAACGAGGCTGGACTCCACGCCGGCGACGACGACGGTGTGCCACTCGCGGCCCTTGGAGGCGTGGAACGTCAGCAGTTCGACTCCGGCCCGGTCGGGGGCGTCGAACGCCTGGGTGGTGGCGGCCCAGGAGCGGAAGCCGGCGCCGTCGCCGAGTGGCCGTTCGCGCAGGAACTCCAGCGCCGCGCCCGCGACGCGGCGGCGCTGGTCGTCGAGGTCGTCGGCGGGCCCGCCCTCGGTCCCTCCGCCGGCCTCGGGACCGAGGTCGTCGAGGGTGTCGTGGGCCCACGCCCGCAGGCGCGATGCGGAGGTGTTCGATGCCGCCTCGCGGATCGCCGCTTGGAGCGGCGAGTTCGCTGCCGACGTGCGGCGCACCTCCACCCCCGCGACCGACAACGCCCGCTCGATCGGATCGAGCTGCGCGTGGGTGCGGGCGAGGACGGCGAGCTCGCCGTTGCGCACCAGGTTCGGATCGGCGGCGCGGGTCAACCGGGCGATGAGCTCGGCCTCGCTCTCGGCGTCGCCGGCGCGGTGCACGTCGACCTGCTCGCCGTCGGCTCGTCCCGACCGCAACGTCGTTGGCTGTCCGCCCCGCTCGAGCGCGTGCACCCCGATCGCCACCACCTGCGGTGTGCTGCGATGGTTGACCGGCAGGCGCACGATCTCGACGCCGGGGAACCGCCGCTCCACATCGCGCAACACGTCGGGGTCGGCGCCGTTGAACCCGTAGATCGCCTGGGAGGGGTCGCCGACGAGGAAGAGGTCGTCGCGGCCCGCCCGCAACAGGTCGACCAGCCGGTGCTGGAGCGGGTTGAGGTCCTGCGCTTCGTCGACGAGCAGGTGCCGGAACCGCCAGCGCGTCGCATCGAGGAACGACGGATCGCGGTCCAACTCGTCGGCCGCGGAGCGCAGCACGTCGTCGAAGTCGATGATCCCTCGCGTGGCCTTGATCCGGGCGTAGCCATCGATCGCCCCGACGGCGGCGTCGAGACCTTGGGAGGTCCGCCGGCCCTCGCCGCGCGCCGCCCGCCGGTACGCGTCGCCGTCGAGCCCGCGCGCACACGCCCAGTCGACCTCGCCGAGCAGAGCGTCGAAGGCCGCGCCGCGCGGGCGTTGGTCGATCGAGGCGAGCGCCTCGCGGACGAGGCGCCGTCGGTCGGTGACGACCGTGCGCGGACGACGGTCGGTGTCGGCCCAGCGCTGTCGCAGCAAGGCCAGCATCACCGAGTGGAACGTCCCCGCCTCGACGTGCTCGCGCAGCCCGAGGGCGCGGAGTCGCCGACGGAGCTCGCCGGCCGCCTCGCGCGTGAACGTCAGCGCGAGCGTGTGGCGGGCGTCGGCCGACTCGGTGGCGATGCGATACGCGACGCGCCGGGTGAGCACCCTCGTCTTGCCCGAGCCGGCCCCGGCGATCACCGCGACCAGCGAGCCCGGGGCGGCGACCGCGGCCCGCTGATCCGGGTCGAGATCTGCCAGCAGGGCCTCCGGGTCCACGCCGTCACGATACGACGCAGACGGCGATGGCGAGGCCGCCGTTCGCCGAACGTGGAACTTCCACCATCACCCCTGCACAGGAGTAGTTTGTGGCCATGCCGTTCTCGCGACAACTGCTGAACGACGACGAAGAAGTCGCCGTCGACCTCCACCCGCACTGGCTCTTCTTCGCCAAGGCGGTCGCCTGGCTCGTCGGCGCGCTGATCCTCGGCATCGTGTCGTTGTCGCTCGACATCGAGGTGCTGCGGTGGATCGCGCTCGCGGCGATCGTCGTCACGGCGCTGATGGTCGGCCACCGGTACCTGCAGTGGATCTCGACGAACTTCGTGGTCACCAACGACCGGGTGATCTTCCGCTCGGGCGTGGTCACCAAGCGGGGAATCGAGATCCCGCTCGAGCGCGTCAACACCGTCCACTTCCACCAGGGTGTGTTCGAGCGGATGACCGGTACCGGCGACCTCCTGATCGAGTCCGGCGGCGAGGACGGTCAGCAGCGGTTCACCGACATCCGCCGGCCCGACAAGGTGCAGAACATCATCCACCAGCAGATGGACGTCAACGAGGGCCGCCGGCGCGGCGATCACCTCCGGGCGCCTGCGGCGGGCACCGACGTCGCCACGCAGCTTGAGAAGCTCGAGGGCATGTTGCAGCGCGGAACGCTGTCGCAGGCCGAGTTCGACGCCCAGAAGCAGCGCCTGCTCGGCGGCTGAGCACCCGAGCGAAACACCGACCTGCGTTGAAGGCGCGGGCGGGAGCTCTGCAACACTCGGCACCCATGGCAACTGCGACGGTGTCGACCGGGATCGAGCTCGACTTCGAGACCCGCGGCGATCCCGCCCACCCGGCGCTCCTGGTGGTCAATGGCTACACCGCGCAGCGGATCAGCTCGCCCGACGGGTTCCTCGACCGACTCGTGGCGCAGGGGTTGTTCGTCATCACGTTCGACAACCGTGACTGCGGCCTGTCCGGCAAGCTCGACGGGCAGAAGGTCAATCCGGGCGCGGTGTTGCGTGCGGTGCTCGCCGGCGACGAACCGCCAGCGGTTCCGTACACGCTGTCCGACATGGCCGCCGACGCCGTCGCGCTGCTCGATCACCTCGGGATCGAGCAGGCGCACATCGTGGGCTCGTCGATGGGCGGGATGATCGTCCAGACGATCGCCATCGAGCACCCGAACCGGGTCGCCAGCCTGACGTCGATCATGAGCAGCCCTGGCGACCCGCGCACCGGCAAGCCGACGCCCGAGGCGCGCGACGCGCTGCTCACCCCACCGCCGGCCGAGCGTGAGGCGTTCATCGCGCAGTCGGTGTCGTCGAAGGTGTGGGGCTCGCGCAAGTACTACGACCCCGACGCGGTGCGGGCCCAGGCCGCCGCGAACTACGACCGCAGCTTCTATCCGGAGGGCGCCACGCGCCAGCTCGCCGCGATCTACGCCAGCGGCGACCGCAGCGCGGGGCTGGCGGCGCTCGACGTGCCGACGCTCGTCATCCACGGTCGCGACGACACCCTGATCACCCCGGAGGGCGGGGAACGGACCGCCGAGCTCGTCCCCGGCGCCCGGTTCCTCTACGTGTCCGACATGGGCCACGACCTGCCGGCACCGCTGTGGCCGATGCTCGCCGAGGCGATCGGCGGCCACACCCGCACCGCCTCGGCGGCGTAGCGGGGTCGCCCGCATCCACCCCTTCCACCCCCATCACAGGAGACAGACACATGGCTGGACCACTCAGCGGATATCGCGTCATCGAGATCGCCGGCATCGGCCCCGGGCCGTTCTGCGCGATGTTGCTCGCCGACCTCGGCGCCGAGGTGATCCGCGTCGAGCGGGCCAACGCGGTGCGCGGGCCGGTGCCCGACGCGCCCCATCCCGATGTGTCGCTGCGCGGCCGGCGCAACGTCGCGCTCGACCTGAAGCACCCCGACGGCGTCGAGACCCTGCTGCAGATGGTCGAGCAGTCCGACGCGTTGATCGAGGGCTTCCGTCCGGGCGTGATGGAGCGTCTCGGCATCGGACCCGACGACTGCCTCGCCCGCAACCCGAAGTTGGTCTTCGGCCGGATGACGGGCTGGGGCCAGGACGGGCCGTACGCGCTCGCCGCCGGCCACGACATCAACTACATCTCCCTCGCCGGAGCGCTCGCCCACTTCGGCCGCAAGGACGAGGCCCCGGTGCCCCCGCTCAACATGGTCGGCGACTTCGGCGGTGGCGGCATGTTCCTCGCCCTCGGTGTCGTCGCGGCGTTGCTCGAGGCGCAGAAGAGCGGTGCGGGGCAGGTCGTCGACACGGCGATGGTCGACGGCTCCGCCGTGCTGATGACGATGTTCTGGTCGATGCGCTCGTCCGGGATCTTCGACGAGAACAACCGCGGCACCAACCTCCTCGACACCGGCGCCCACTTCTACGACGTGTACCAGTGCAGCGACGGTGAGTACATCTCCGTCGGCTCGATCGAGCCGCAGTTCTACGCTGAACTGCTGCGGCTCACCGGACTCGACGGCGACGAGCAGTTCGCCAAGCAGATGGACCAGACCGAGTGGTCCTCGCTGAAGGAGCGCCTCGCCGAGGTGTTCGCCGGGAAGACCCGCGCCGAGTGGTGCGAGTTGATGGAGCACACCGACGTGTGCTTCGCCCCCGTGCTCACGATGGGCGACGCCGCCGAGCACCCGCACAACGTCGCCCGCCAGACCTTCGTCGAGGCCGGCGGGGTCACGCAGCCGGCGCCCGCGCCACGCTTCAGCCGCACGACATTGGAGCTCGGCCAGTTGCCCGCCCACGCGGGCCAGCACACGCGCGACGTGCTCTCCGACCTCGGGCTCGCCGCCGAACGCATCGACGAGCTCGTCGAGTCCGGCGCCGTACGCCAGGCGGGCTGACCCGGCTGCGCGTCGCTGGGCGCCGCCGCGTTCGGGCATCCGCCCGGTCGCCGCCGCGCTCAGCCATCATGGCGATCATGTCTTTGCGATGGTTGGGCGCGCTCGCCCTCCTGCTCACCGCGGCGGCGGCGTGCAGCTCCGATTCCTCCAGCGGCGGCAACACCGCCGCAGCGTCCAGCGCAGCCTCCACGTCCACGTCCACCTCGACGCTCGTGTCGGTCCCGCCGGAGACCACCTCGACGAGCACGACATCGACCACGACGACCTCCAGCACCACGTCGACCAGCACCACCTCGACCACCACGACGACGCTGCCGGCGACCACCGCC
>CAYGLH010000237.1:0-5930 GCA_964350535.1 uncultured Ilumatobacteraceae bacterium | reverse complement strand
CACCTCGGTCTTGCCGAAGCCGACGTCGCCGCAGACGAGGCGGTCCATCGGCTGCTCGGCCTCCATGTCGCTCTTGATGTCGTCGATCGCGGTGCGTTGGTCCGGCGTCTCGACGTAGGGGAACGACTCCTCCATCTCGGTCTGCCACGGGGTGTCGCTGGAGTAGGCGTGGCCGGTGGCGTTGACCCGCTTCTGGTAGAGCACCACCAGTTCCTGGGCGATCTCCCGCACCGCCGAGCGAACCTTGCTCTTCGTCTTGGCGAAGTCGGACCCACCGAGCCGGTGCAGCTTGGGCGCCTCGCCGCCGACGTACTGGCGCAGCGTGTCGATCTGGTCGCTCGGCACGTACAGCTTGTCGCCGCCCTTGTACGAGACGAGCAGATAGTCGCGCTCGACGCCGCCGATCGCCCGCTTGACCATGCCCTCGTACTGGCCCACGCCGTGCTGGTGGTGCACGACGTAGTTGCCCGCCTTCAGGTCCTCGAACGTGCTGGCGCCCTCGCGGCGGCGCGGCTTGGCGGTGCGGTGGGCGCGCCGACGGCCGGTGAGGTCGCTCTCGGCGACGAGGGAGATCTTGGCGTTCGGCAGCGTGCAGCCGCGGTGCAGCGGGGCGACGACGATGCGGCCGCCGCTCGACCCGGCCTCAGCCGACGCCGCGATCGGGAAGTCGAGACCCTGGTCGAGCAGCAGCGAGTGCAGTCGCTGGGCGCTGCCCGCGCCGTCGGCGGCGACCACCACACGGAAGCCATCGCCGATCAGCTGGACCAGACGGTCGGTGAGCCCGCCACCGTCCCCGGTGACCGGTCCCCAGCCGCTCGCCTCGACCAGCGGTGTGTCGGGGGACTCGGGGGTGCTGTCGATCGACCAGAACGATCCGGCGCCGGCGAGCAGCGTGTCGGGGTCGACGTGCAGACGGGGGAAGGACCGCTCCGGGTCGCGCGCCCACGTGGAGGCCAGCGTGCGCGCCAGGTCGTCCTCCTCGGCGATCAGGTCGGCGGCTCGGTCGCGCATCCGGCGCGGCTCGACGAGCAGCACCTTGGCGTCGTCGGGGAGCACGTCGGTGAGCAGGACGTCGTCGTCGACGAGCCACGGCATCCAGCTCTCCATGCCGTCGAAGTGGGCGCCCTCGGCGAGCCGCTCCCACTGCTCGCGGCCCCATGGCTCGGCAGCGACCAGGGAGGCCGCACGCTCGCGCACCGCAGCGGTGGGCATCAGCTCACGGGCCGGGAAGATCAGCGTCTCATCGAGGTCCTCGTGGGAGCGCTGGTCGTTGACGCCGAACCGGGTGAGACGGTCGACCTCGTCGCCCCAGAGGTCGATCCGCACCGGGGCGTTCGCCGTCGACGGGTAGACGTCGATGATCGAGCCGCGGCGAGCGAACTCGCCGCGGTGTTCGACGAGCTCCTCTCGGCGGTAGCCGAACTCGACCAGCGTCGCCGCCAGCTCGTCGGGGTCGAGTTCCATGCCAGGCTGCACCCGCACCGGGTCGATGTCGGTGGCACCGGGGCCGAGACGCTGGAGCAGCGCGCGAACGCCTGCCACGATGATCTGGGGGCACCGCTGCGGGTCGCGCAGCCGCCAGAGCACGTCGAGGCGGCGGCCCATCGTCTCCACACTCGGGCTGACGCGCTCGAAGGGCAGGGTCTCCCATCCGGGGAACAGCACGGCCTCGTCGTCGGGCAGGAACTGGGTGAGGTCGTCGACCAGTTGTGCCGCCATCGTGCCGGTGGGGCAGGCGACGATCAAGGGTCGGCGGTTCGACAGCCCGGCCAGGGCCGCGATCGAGATCGGTCGGGCGATCTCGACCACGGCGAGTCGTGCGGAGGGGTCGCCGAGCGCGCGGGTCAGCCCGGGCTCGTCGCGCAGGCGCGCCGGCAGCGACGCCAGGGGGGCATCGCTCACCGGACGGGCGATCTCATCGAGGCTCATCGACGCAGCTTCCTCTCACGATCTGCCGTTGTATCGCTGCATCGCCGCATCGACGCCCTCGGCGATGATCAACTCGGCGGCGTCGGCGGCATCGGTGACGCGCTCGTCGAGCAGGTCGCGTTCGCGACGGGGGATCCGCGACAGCACGTGGCCCTTCCCGACCTCCTTGCTCGGCGGCTTGCCGACGCCGATCCGGACGCGCAGGAAGTCCCGCGTCTTGAGATGTTGCTCGATCGAGCGCAGCCCGTTGTGGCCGGCCAGGCCGCCACCGGATTTCACCTTCAACACGTGCGGCGGCAGGTCGAGCTCGTCGTGGATCACGATCAGCTGCTCCGGGGTCTCGATGCGGTAGCGCCGGACCATCGCGCCGACCGCTTGGCCGGAGTCGTTCATGTACGTGATCGGGAACGCCAGCACGACGCGGTCGTCGCCGAAGCGGGTCTCCGCGAGCAGGGCGTTGTCGCGGCCGCCCTTCAAGGTCAGGCCCTTGCGCTCGGCGAGCAGCTGGACGGCTTCCTCTCCGACGTTGTGGCGCGTCCGACGGTACTTCTCACCCGGGTTGCCGAGCCCGACGACCAACCAGTCGAAGGGCTGCCCCTTGCCGAGACGACCGAAGAGGCTCATGGCGGGGACAAACGTAGGTCAGGGAGTGCCGCTGACGGGGCGGTTCGACACCGCCCGGCGATCACTCGCCGCTGTCGTCGCCGTCGCCGGCGGCAGCCGCGTCGCCCTCGGCGGCCTCGCCCTCGGCAGCCTCCTCGGCCGCGGCCTCGCGCTCGGCCTCTTCGGCGTCGAGCACCGGGGTGCGCATGGTGAGCACGGTGACCACGGGCGACTCGGGGTCGTGGGTCGGGTTGACGCCGCTCGGGACCTGCAGGTCCTCGATGCGGATGACGGTGTCCATCGTCATGTGCGACACGTCGACGACGATCTCATCGGGGATGTTGCGCGGCGTGGTGCTGACCTCCAGGACGGGCATCGACAGGTCGACGAGCCCGTTGTTCTGGAGGACGTCCTTGGCCTCACCTTCCATGCGCACGGGCACGGACACCACGATCTCCTCGCTGAGGTCGATCTGGATGAAGTCGACGTGCTGGATGTTGCGGCGCACCGGGTGGCGCTGGATGTCCTTGATGATCGACGGGTACACGTTGCCGTCGACCGTGAGGTCGAGGATCGTGTTGAGGCCGGCGGCACCGGACAGGGCGACGCGCAGGTCGGCCCGGTTGACGGCGATGCTCAGCGGGTCCATCCCGTGGCCGTAGACGACGGCGGGGATCTGGTCGTCGGTGCGCAACCGGCGCGCGTTGGCGCTGCCGGTGCCGCGGCCGGTTTCGGCGTTGAGGACGGTCTCAGTCATGGTGATCGGCTTCCACGAGTCTTGTGCGACGGCGCCTCATACGCGCGCGCCACGTCGATACAGCAGCAGACGATGCTACCGGTCGGATCGGCCCGGCCCACCGGGCCACCATCGGGGTTTGTGTCGCAGATCCCGGCGTCATCCGCCGACATCTGCAACACGGACGGGAGTCGTGCGCGGGCCTCGGCTCGCTCAGGCGAGGGTCTCGCCGTGGAAGATCTCGCTCACGCTGGTGTCGTCGAACACCGCGCCGAGCGCCTCGGCGATGAGCGGGGCGACCGAGAGCACCTCGATGTTGGGGAGTTGCTTCTCGGGCGGCAGCGGCAGGGTGTTGGTGAGCACGATGCGGCTGAGCGGGCTGTTCTTGATGCGGTCGATCGCCGGGCCGGACAGGACCCCGTGGGTGGCCATCGCCCACACCTCGGCGGCGCCGCGATCGACGAGGAGTTCGGCCGCGGACACGATCGTGCCGCCGGTGGCGAACATGTCGTCGGTGCGCCCGCACCGGCGGCCGTCGACGTCGCCCATCACCTCGGCCGCCTGGGCGACGTTGGTGGTGCCCTTCGGGCGCCGCTTGTAGATGAACGCGAGGTCGGCGCCGCAGTCACCGAGGTGCTGGGCCATCCGCTCGGCGACCTTGATGCGGCCGGCGTCGGGCGAGACGATCACGGGATCGTTGGCGTTCGCCCGGATGTAGTCCTCGAGCACCGGCATCGCCGTCAGATGGTCGACCGGACCGTCGAAGAAGCCTTGGATCTGGCCGGAGTGGAGGTCGATGGAGATCATCCGCTTGGCGCCGGCGGCCTTGAACATGTCGGCGACGAGACGAGCGCTGATCGGCTCGCGCCCCGCCGACTTGCGGTCCTGTCGGCCGTACCCGTAGAAGGGCACGACGGCGGTGATCCGCTTGGCCGACGCCCGCGAGGCGGCGTCGATCATGATCAGCTGCTCCATGATCGAGTCGTTGACCGAACGACCCTCGAGGCCGTAGTGGCTCTGGAGGATGAACACGTCGGTGCCGCGCACCGACTCGCCGAAGCTGCAGCGCACCTCGCCGTTGGAGAACTGCACGAGGTTGTCGGTCCCCAGCTCCAGGTCGAGGTGGGTGGCCACCTCCTCGGCCAGCTCGCGATGGGTGCGTCCGGCGTAGAGGGCGAGCCGCTTGGTCGTGACCTTTTCCATCTGGTGACCTCCTCCCCGAAGGCCGCGCGCTGTGTTGGTGTGGGGGGCTAACCGACGGGTGCAGTGTAGAAGGCACCCGTCGTGGAGTTCGAAAGGACCGCCGAACCCGCTGGCAGGTGGGCGTAGGGGCCGACGAGCGCGCCGGCGCCGATCTCGGCGTCGTGGCCGACGGTGTGCTCGATGCGGGCGCCGTCACCGACCACGCAGTCGACGAGCCGGGTGTGCGGGCCGACGTCGCAGCGGTCGCCGACGACGGTCGTGCCCTGCAGGATCGTGCCGGGGTAGAGCGTCACGTCGCGCCCGATCTCGACGGTGACGTCGACGAAGGTCTGGCGCGGGTCGAGCATGGTGACGCCGTTGAGCAGCCACCGGCGGTTCGTGCGGGCGCGCAGCTCGCGCTCGGCCATCGCCAGCTGCCAGCGATCGTTCACGCCCTGCGTCTCCCGCCCGGGCGCCTGCACGCAGCCGATGCGGTGACCCATGTCGCTGAGCACGGAGATGACGTCGGTGAGGTAGTACTCGCCCTGTGCGTTGTCGGTCGTGAGGCTGCGCAGTGCCGGCCCGAGCAGGTCGCGCCGGAACGCGTAGATGCTCGTGCACACCTCGTGCACGTCGAGCTCTTCGGGCTCGGCGTCGCGCTGCTCGACGATCGAGCGCACCTGTCCGTCGGCCTTGCGGATGACGCGGCCGTAGCCCGTCGGGTCGTCGAGCACGCTCGACAGCAGCGTCGCCGCATTGCCGTTCTCGAGGTGCACCTGCACCAGCTCGGTCAGCGTGGACGGTTCGAGCAGTGGCGCGTCACCGGGGAGGACGACCACGGTGGACTCGTCGTCGTAGTCGTCGCCCGGGAGCGCGGTCATCCCGATGGCGGTGGCGTCGCCGGTGCCGCGCTGCTCGGACTGCTCGACGAAGGCGACGTTCGCCCAGTCGGGCGCCAGTTGCTGCACCTTCTTGGTGACCCGTTCGGCGCCGTGGCCGACGACGAGGGCCGTGCGGTCGGGCTGGAGCTCCTCGAGGGCGTGGATCACGTGTAGCACCATCGCCCGTCCGCAGATGAGGTGGAGCGGCTTGGGCCGGTCCGACCGCATGCGGGTCCCCGCGCCGGCGGCCAGCACGATCGCAGTGATGCTCATCGAGCCGCCCTGCAGCCGTGCGCGGGAGCGAGGCGCCGGCCGGCGACCGGTCGGGCGCGGCCTGCGTGGCCGGGGGATGCTGCGTTCCAGCTCATCGCTCCGGGGAGAGGACTCGAACCCCTACAAACGGCACCAAAAACCGCTGTCCTACCATTAGACGACCCCGGACGGTCGCGTGTTCTTGTCGCCTGTCACCGTACCGCGCGTGGCGCGACCTGCCACGGCCGATAGCGTTGCCGCCCTTATGGGTTCGCTGATCAAGAAGCGTCGCAAGCGCATGCGGAAGAAGAAGCACAAGAAGATGCTGAGGCGCACGCGCCACCAGC
>CAYGLH010000236.1:0-5932 GCA_964350535.1 uncultured Ilumatobacteraceae bacterium | reverse complement strand
CGCGACCGCTTGAGGAGGTGTTCGGGGATCTCGGTCACTGGCGAGAGGATAGATGCCCAACGTCCGGCTTCATGAATTCCCGGTCGAATGAGACCCGAGCCGGCGACCTCGGCTGCTCGGGATCATGAGCGCGCGGCGCGGCGGGCCAGGTCACGCGCAGGCAGGGACTCGGGGCATGGTGTCGGAGACGAAGGAATGCCACTCTTCCTCGGTCAGCTCCCGCGCCACGATCCCGCAGGCGATCTCCCGCCAGCGTTCGATGGACGCCGCGAATCGCACCGGTCCACCGCCCGGGTTGATCCACACGCCCTGGCCGTCCGAGGACCACGACGTCCCAGGGCCGGAACCGAAGGCGGTCCCGCTGGGGACCATCGGCACCCCGATCGGTGCGCCCGTCGCGACATCGAAGAGCTGCGTGCCCCGAGAGGCCGACCCGATCGCGACCGTCTCGCCGTCTGGCGAGAACGCTCCCGTTCCGAGCTCTTCGATGTCGTCGTCGAGTCGTCGGATCTCGAGCGTTGCGGGGTCGAGCAGTGCAGCTGAATCGGGTCGGATCAGCAGCACCAGCCCGGAGGCCGGGTCTTGATGGAGTGCGCGGTACCCGTCACCGGCCGGGATCGGCATCGGATCGCCGGCGAGGTTCTCCGGCAGCAGCTGGAGCGGTTCGCCCAAGTCGCTCACCAACGCACGGCCGTCGGCGAGCGGTCGCAGCCAGCCGCTCGACGGGATCTCCACCGGGCCCGCGACGATGTGGTCGCGGAGCATGTCGAGCAGCACGACGCGCGAGCCTTCGCCGGACGGTACCTGGAGCAGCAGTTCGCGACCACCCGGGAGCGCCGCCGGCGGCGGGCGGTCGAGCACTGGTTCAGCGTCGAGCTCGGCATAGATCGGTGCCAGGTCGATGACCTGTTGGCCGGATCCGTCGAAGTTGGTCACCGCCACCGTGGCGGCGTCGTCGTACGACAGCAGTGACTCGCCGTCGATCGTGACGTCGGTGTAGATGACCGTGTCGGCGTGCACGTCGGAGAGATCGAGCTCGATCGGCTCGACACCGTCGTCGACCGACACGAATCGGTCGGTCGTGCTGCCGTCGAACTCCTCGATCCATCGCGCGTCGGCGAAGAGATATGGATCAGCCTCTGCGTCGGGCGTGTGCCGGCGATCGACGATCGGTCGCTCATCGCGCGCGAAGCGCCAGAGTGAGTCGATCGTCGCGATCGTTACTCCTTCACTGTCGACGCCGATCGCGTGCACGGAGGACGTCAGCCTGACCCCATCCGTGGAGCGGGTACCGTCGGCGCGCCAGAAGCGGACCCAGTTGTCGCCGTTCGCGCTGGCGAGCCCGCCGTCCGGCGTCGGCTGGATCAGCGTGACCTCGCGTCCACCGCCGTGAAGGCGAAGCGGCGGAAGCGCGTCGATGATCTCGTCAGTGGGTATCTCGTGGACGGTGACGACGCCGTCGGCTCCTCCGGTCGCCAACCGGCCATCAGGAAGGAAGCTCGCTGTGGTCACCGGCCCCGCGATCGGGAGCTGGGCGCGTCGCGTTCCGGTCGCCACGTCGATCACCTCGACGCTCGTGTCACCCAGGTACGCGAAGACGTCGCCGTCAGCCGACAGCAGGAAGAAGCCTCCGGTTGCCGGTGGGGGTGGTGGGGTGTGCACCAGCAACGTCGAGCCGTTGAGGACGTCGACGATCTCCATGTTCTCGTCGTCGGTGATCAACCCGATCGTCTCGCCGGCGCGGTCGAGTGTGAGGGCGAACCTCGGGAGCTCGACGACGCGCTCCACGCCGACTCCGTCGGAGCGGTACACGGCGGTGACGCCATCCGCGAGGTTGAGCGCAATCGTCGACCCATCGCCCGACACCACAGCGTGGTTGATCGGTTGTCCGGCTTCGACGTCGTTCCCGACCGGCATCCCCGTCCGGGGATCGAACCACGACACCACACCTTCGGGGTAGGTCCAGGCGACTCCGACAGCGCCATCGTCGGACAGCCAGATCGAGCTGTCGCCGTCGACGGGGGCCGGCACCAGCCGCGAGAGGCGCGGCTCGGTTGCGATCGCCCGTTGTACGGCCCCCCGGGTGGCGACGTCGTCGCGTCGGCGGTTCGCCTCGAGAGCGAGCAGGATCGCCCGGTCGGGGGCGACGCCGACCTGTGCTGCGGACAGCGCGACGAGACGCTCGATCTCGGCGTCCTCGCGGGCGCTGACGGCCGCCATCTCGCTCGCCTCGGCAACTGCCTCGCTCGCCTCGGCCACCGCCTCCGCAGCGCGCGCCGTCTGCGCTTCGGACTCGGCGTCGACCCTCGCCATGTCGGCCGCCTTCTCGGCGGCCCGCGCTGACGCCTCGCTGCCGACCGCCCGGTTGCGGAGGGCGAGGGCGCCGACGGCGGCGGCGACCGCGAGGACGAGGAGCAGGACCGCAGCGCCCAACAAGACCCGCAGCCGGCGATTCTGGCGTCGTTCGTGGGCAGCCGCTGCGGCCGCTGCGGCGACCTCGGCGGCTTCAGCTTCCGCCGATGCCGCGATCCACTCACGCTCCTGCGCGCTCAACCAGTCGGGGTGGACGTTCTCGAGCCCCCGCGCGAGTTCGAGCCGGGCACCGCGCGCGAGTTCACCGTCGTCTCGGTCCGCGGCGACCCACCCATCGCTCGCGGCGCTCACGCGATGGAGCGTGGTGAGGTCGGCCCGATCCCGATCGAGCCATCGTCGCAGTCGCGGCCAGTCCCGCAACCGAGGTCGAGCACGCGCGAGCCGTCGTGGGCGACTTCGATCGTGGGCTCGCGACTCGCGGCGTCGCGATCGGTGCTGAGCAACCGCGCATTGACGAAGGCGTCGATCAGCCACGCCGACCTCTCGTCGGCTCCCAATTCGCGGCGCGTGGCGCGTCGTCGGGTGTCTGCGGCGCCCTCTCCGAGCGTGACCAGCCGACCGAAGATCCGACGCGCTGCGGCTTCGTCGAGCGGGTCGCCGGAGTCGACGATCCGGTCGGCGCGGGCGGCCACGGCGCCGCTCAGCCCGCCGAGATCCCGATGGGTGTCGAGCAGCATGACATCGGCAACGCGCCGATCGAAGACCTCGGTCAGTGAATACTGCAACAGCGGGAGCGCCGCCGGGCGGGCGGTCACGGCGGCGATCAACTCGGCCGTCAACGCTGGTTCGACGTCGACCCCGACCGTCCTCGCCGGCGCGGTGATCGCCTGCTCGAGCTCCTCGCTCCCCATCGGGCGGATGTCGACGCTGCCCAGCGTGACGAGTTCTGCGATGCTCGGGTCGCGTAGGGGCGCGTCATAGTGGTCGGCGCGCAGCGTGGCGATCACGCGGAGCGGGGAGTTCGCGGCGCTCACGGCGTCGGCGAGCTCGCTCAGGAATCGGTCGCACACGTCGTGGTCGCGGGCGAGGGTGAAGACCTCCTCGAACTGGTCGAGGACCACGAGCAGGTCGGAGCCGTCGTCCGGGAGCACGCGTCGGACGGCCCGCAGCAGCCCGCCTGGTTGGGCGAGTTGCTCCCGTAGCGTCGCCGGTGGGTTGACCGCGACCCGGAGGAGTGCGGTCTCGACGGCATCGAACGGGTCGGGCCCTGGCAGCAGCGTCGTCGTGAACCAACGTTCGGACCCCGGCAACGCTCCGCGACGCACTGCGGGGAGCACGCCCGCACGCACCACCGACGACTTGCCGGACCCGGACGGCCCGACCACGACGACGAACCGTCGTCGGGCGACCGTCTCGACGATCTCGGTGACGAGCGCGGCGCGGCCGAAGAAGCGGTCTTCGTCGTGTTCGTCGAACGCGTGCAGTCCGATGTACGGGTTGGCGATCTCCCGGCCGCGCGTGCCGCCGAGGGAGCGCGCACGCTCGTCGACCAAGGCGGCGCGCATGTCCTCGACGAAGGCGGCGACGGTGGGGTAGCGGTCGTCCGGAGCTTTGGCGGTCGCGCGCGCAAGCACCGCGTCGACCGCCGCCGGGAGATCGGTTCGGGTCGAGGTCACAGGAGGGAGCGGTTCGGTGAGTTGCCGACGCACCAACGCCGCCGTCTCGGTCGTGTCGTGGAACGGGAGGCGCCCCGTGAGGATCTCGAACATCGAGATGCCGAGGCTGAGCACGTCGGCCGTCACTCCGGCAGCAGCCCCGCGGAGCACCTCGGGGGCGGCGTACGCCGGCGAGGCGACCGGATGGTCGTCGGCCGTCGCGATCGGGAGGGCGATCCCGAAGTCGGCCAGGTACGCGCTGCCAGCTTGATCCAGGAGGAGGGGCACGGGTCGGACGTCGCGATGGACGACGCCGGCCGCGTGCGCAGCGGCCAGCGCGTCGCCGACCTGCTCGAGGAGGTCGGCCGCCTGGCGGCGGGAGTACGGCCCGCGAGCACGCAGCGCCTGCTCGACCGTCCCCCCTCGGAGGAATCGCATGACGAGGAACGCTGCGCCCGGCTCGCGCCAGAAGTCGAACAGCGGGACGACGTGAGGGTGCTCGATCCGGGCGACGGTGCGGGCCTCGTGTTCGAACCGTCGGACGAAGTCGGGGCGGTCGGCGAGCTCGGAGCGGATGATCTTGATCGCGACCTCGCGCTCGACGCCGGGCTGGATCGCGCGATGGACGACGGAGTATGCGCCCTCACCGATCCGCTCGCCGAGCTCGTACCCCTTCAGCATGTGGGTCGAACCGACCCGCTCGCCCCGAGCGATGCGACCCTCCAGCTCGGTCAGCTCGTGCGAGGGCTCCAGCCCTGTCTCGTCCGCGAGGTATCGGCGGTACGACGCGAACACGCGCAGCGCCTCGGCTTGCCGGCCCGACTCGTACAACGCCTGCATCAGCAGACCGCGCCCCCGCTCGCGGAGCGGTTCCGAGTCGACGAGCTCGCGCGCATCGGCGACTGCCTCGTCCACCTGGCCGAGCGCCAATCGTGCTTCGATCAATGCGAGTTGCGCCTCGACCCGCCGTTCCTCGAGGCGCACGCTCGTCGGACGGGCCCAGTCCTCGTCGGCGAAGCCTGCGTAGGCAGGACCCCGCCACCGCCCGAGTGCCGACGTGAGCCCGGCCACCGCGGTCTCGTTCTCTGCGATTCGCAGGTGACGGAGTGCGCGATCGAGCTCCTCTTCGAAGATCTCGCTGTCGAGCTCACCGTCGAGCAGGCGCAGCACGTAGCCCGGCTGGTGGTACTCGATCAGCCCGTCGCGATCCCCGTCGACCGATTGGCGGAGTCGCGTCACGTAGGTCGGCAGCGAACGCTCGGCGCTCGCCGGTGGCGTGCCCTCCCACACGATCTCGACAAGGCGGTCGACCGACACCACCGAGCCCTCCGACACCGTCAGCCCAGCGAGGAGGCGCCGCAGTCGCGTGCCGAGCTCGACCTCCCGGTCGGCGCGGCGCACGCCGACCGATCCGAGTACGGACACCTCGAGGCGCGCTCCCACGGCTGCTGTCACATCCCGATCGTGCCCGCCCGCGATTGCATCCCGCCTACAGCGTAATCAGGCCGCGTCACCCCAGCTCGAGGGCCTCGTCGCGGGGTCGGCACGACGGTCCGGGGCCCTCGCGGTTCGTGTGGAGGCCCGGTCTGCAACATCGCCGTAGGGGGCCGATCGGACGGTCGGGTCATGGACTCGACCACACAACTCCTGCCCGACCACGAGCCGCCGCGTCGACGACGGTTCCGTCTCGCGTCGACGGTCGGCCTCGCGCTCGGTCTCGTCGCCGGTCCGTGGGTCGACGCCGTCGATGCCGGACAGGTCGACGTCGTCGATGCCGGACAGTTCGAAGCGACCCCGACGGATCGGTGGGGTCCGATCACCTCGCCCGACGTCGGCGAGCACTGCGCCGAGGGACTGGAAGCAGATCATCTCAACGAGTTCTTCGCCCGGCCGATCGGCGCAGTCGGCGGCGCGGACTACCAGCGGGCCGTCCGGCTCGCCGACGATCGGGTGCTCTGGACGTT
>CAYGLH010000235.1:0-5940 GCA_964350535.1 uncultured Ilumatobacteraceae bacterium | reverse complement strand
CGTCTCGTCGATGTAGCCCGACCGGTTGCCGTTCCAGAAATACGTCACGTGCCCGTACTTCTGGGTCTCGCTGATGGCGAAGCTGCGCACGCCCTCGGCGCAGAGATAGGCACTCATCGTGCGCTCGATCAGCGGTGGGTCGACGAGGTACTGCTTGGGCACCAGGGCGTCGCCGTCGTACTGCAGCATCCCGGCGAACCACACGGCGGGAGCCGGGCGGCCGTTCGGAGCGTCGCGGTCGAAGACCTCGAAGTCGGGTTCCTCGTACGCCCGCGAGATCTCGATCGCCCGGTCGCCACGGAAGTTGAACACGATGACGGCGTCGTCGTCGTGCATCCGTCCGACCGGCTCGCCGTCGTCGTCGACGACCACGAAGTCGGCGAGGTACTGGTCGCCGGTGCCCAGCCCGGCCGCGTCGGCCTCGTCGTACATCGTCCGGACGGCGTCCGCCGCCGAGGAGAACGGCCGTCCGATGCCGTGCGTGTGGCACTGATAGCCACGCTCGACCATCGCCCAGTCGGCTTCGTAGCGATCCATCGTGATCTTCATCCGTCCGCCGCCCGAGGCGATGCGGAACCGGCGTGCCGGGTCGGCGGCGTTGATCTCCGCGAGGACCGCCTCGGTGGTGGCGATGTAGGTGAGTGCGGAACGGGCCGGCACGTCGCGGCCGTCGTGCAGGATGTGCACGCACGCGTCCGTGACGCCCTCCGCCGCCGCCCGCCGCAGCATCGCGTAGAGGTGGTCGGTGTGGCTGTGCACGTTCCCGTCGGAGTGCAGGCCGAGCAGGTGCAGGCGACCGGCACGACCGCGCGCCACCGCGCTGTGCCACTGCTCGGTCTCGAAGATCGCCCCCGTCTCGATCGCTTTGTTGACCAGCTTCGCCCCCTGGGCGAACACCCGGCCGGCTCCCAGCGCGTTGTGCCCCACCTCGCTGTTGCCCATGTCGTCCCACGAGGGCAGCCCGACCGCAGGTCCGTGTGCCGCCAGCTCGGTCGACAGCTCGGACGAGGTCAGCTCGTCGAGGGTCGGTGTGGCGGCGAGCGACACGGCGTTCGAGGGGCCGTCAGGTGCGACACCGACGCCGTCGGCGATCACGAGCAGCACCGGCCCTGGCCGGCCGGTGAACGAGGGATGGGGGTTCAGCGACAACGCCATGCGTCGAGTGTACGAAGCCGCGCCCACCCATCGATCGGCCCGTACGATCGCCGGATGGCGAGCGGCTCGAGACGACAGCGTGCCGCCCGTCGTCGTCGCCGCCGGGTCGACCGGGCGGACAACGACCTCACGCCGACGGAGTGGGAGTTGCTCGTCGCCGCATGGCAGGGCTGCGCCTACTGCGGCGCGGCCGACGCCGCCCTCCAACGCGACTGCGTGTTGGCGATCTCCCGCGGTGGGCGGTACACGCTCGACAACGTCGTGCCGGCGTGTCGCAGCTGCAACGCCAGCAAGTGCAACGCCGAGGTCACCACCTGGATGCGTCGCAAGCGCCTCGACGAGCGGGCCTTCCTGCTCCGCCACCGCACGATCACTGCGGCGCTGCTGGCGCAAACCTGTGACCAACCGTCTGGCGAGGTGCCACCGTCGCCCGCCACCTGACCGGTCGGGGAGCGTGGTGACCGGCGGCGGTCGCTCCCAGAAGCATCTGCGCGAGCCCGGCGGGGGCGTGCCACACTCGCCCGATGCCGCTCGACGCGTGGTTGACCCTGGCGGTGCTGGTCGGCGTGCTCGTGCTGATCGCCAGCGAGACGATGGCACTGCCGCTCGCGCTCGGGGCGGGGCTGCTCGTGCTGTTGGTCACCGGGGCGATCGACGAAGACACCGCACTGTCCGGGTTGGGGTCGTCTGCGCCGGTCACGATCGCCGCGCTCTACGTGTTGGCCGGGGCGGCGTCCGTGACGGGAGCGATCGCCCCGATCGTCGACCGGATCCTCGACGGGCGGGGCGGCGACCGCGCTCGGCTCGGACGGGTCGCCACGCTCGCCGCGGCGGCATCGGCGGTCGTGCCGAACACCCCGCTCGTCGCGCTGGTCGCCCCCCGCCTCAGTGCGTGGGCACGCCGCAACCGGGTGTCGGCGTCGCCCTATCTGATGCCGCTGTCGTTCGCTGCCGTGCTCGGCGGCGTGGTCACGGTGATCGGCACGTCGACGAACCTCGTCGTGTCGGATCTCCTCCAGGCACAAGGCGACGACGCGCTCGGGATCTTCGAGATCACCTCCGTCGGACTGCCCGTCGCCGTGGTCGGCGTGGCGGTGCTCGTGGTCGCCGGCCCGATCCTGCTCCGCAACCGCGGCGGCGACACCCCCGCAGGACCGTCGGACGACTCGGGATACACGGTCGCGATGCGCGTCGACGACGACAGCCCGCTCGTCGGCCGCCTCGTCGAGGACGCCGGACTCCGCCACCTCCACGGGGTGTTCCTGGCCGGCATCCAGCGCCGGGGCGTCGACGGCGTCGCCCTCGCCACCCCCGACCGGATCCTGCGCGCCGGCGACACCCTCTTCTTCGTCGGGGACGTCGACGACCTCCTCGACCTCGAAGGGCTCGCCGGGCTGACGTCGGCCGAGCAGGATCACATCGATGGAACCGGTCGCGGCGGGGGCGCGATGTACGAGGCGGTGATCGCGGCGAGCTCCGATCTCGTCGGCTCGACGTTACGCGACCGCAACTTCCGCGAGCGCTACGGCGCAGCAGTGGTGGCGATCCGCCGCCACGAGGACACCGTTCCCGGCAAGCTCGGCTCGGTGTCGCTGCGCGCCGGCGACGTGTTGCTGATCCTGGCGTCGAGCTCGTTCGCCGAGACCTGGAGGTCGCGACGCGACTTCAGCGTCGTCGCCCCGCTCGACGCGCCGCCCCCCGGGCGGCGGGCGTTGGCGTGGGTCGTGTTGGTGGCGATCGCCGCCGTGGTCGGCCTCGCGGTGGCGAACCTCCTCGACCTGATGGAGGCGTCGCTGGTCGGCGCCGCCGCAGTGATCGGCATCGGGGCGATCAGCCCGAGCGAAGCGCTGCGGTCGGTGAACCTCAGCGTCGTCTTCTCGATCGCACTGTCCATCTCGCTCGGCGGTGCGGTGGCCACCAGCGGTCTGGCCGCCGAGTTCGCCGACGTGCTCACCTCCATCGCCGGTGACATGGGCGACACGTTCCAGATCGTGATCCTGCTCGTCGCCACCATGATCCTCACGGAGCTGCTGTCGAACAACGCTGCCGCAGCGGTGATGTTCCCGGTTGCGATCGGCGTCGCCGCCGAGTCGGGCCTCGAGCCACGCGACGCCGCGATCGTCGTGCTGATCGGGGCGTCGTGCAGCTTCCTGTCGCCGATCGGCTATCAGACCAACCTGATGATCTACAGCCTGGGCGGCTACCGGTTCTGGGACTTCCCCCGCCTCGGTGGGATCCTCACCGCCTCGGTGATCGTCGTGACCCCACTCGCGCTGGCGCTCACGTAGACGGCGGCCGTGCCGACTCGTCGTCGCGGTCGAAGATGCTGGGCTTCTCGCCGAAGACGGCCATCGCCTGCTTCAGCGGCACCAGCTCGCCGCCGGTCTGGCGGGCTTCGATGTCGGCGATCATGTGCCGTCCCAGATCGCGGGCGCGATCGAGGTCGGCATGGAGCTGCGCGTTCTCGGCTTCGAGCGCCATCACCCGGCGGATGCCCTCGAGGTTGAGTCCCTCGGCGGTCAGCTCGGCGATGCGTTGGAGGCGGGCGATGTCGGCGTCGCTGTACCGGCGGTTGCCGCCCTGGGTGCGGGCGGGGCTGACGAGCCCGCGGCGCTCGTAGATCCGCAGGGTCTGCGGGTGCATGCCCGCCAGCTCGGCGGCGACGGAGATGACGTAGACGGCCTTCGTGCGACGCTCGGTGTGGCCGCTCGCCCCGGTCTGATCGCGTGCGTCGCTCATGAGGCGGCTCCGGCCTCGGTGCCGTCGGATGCAGCAGCGGCCGCCGGCTCGGGGTCGCCCGTCCCCGGCGTCGCCGCCGCCAGTGCCTCGATCGCGGCGCGTTGCTCGTCGTTCAACTCGGTGGGCACGTCGACCTCGACGGTGACGATCAGGTCGCCGGCGGAGGTGCCGCGCCGGTGCGCGCCCGTCGTCGATGTGGCGATGCCCTTGCCCCGCACGCGGTGCCGACTCCCGCTCTTGGTGCCGGGCTTGAGGCGCAGCGTGACGGCCTCGCCGTCGAGGGTCGGGACGGCGACGGTGCCACCCAACGCAGCCTCGGGGAACGACACCGGAACCGTCACGGTCAGATTGTCGCCGCTGCGTCCGAACCGGTCGTGGCTTTGCACGGTGATCCGCACCAGCAGGTCGCCGGCCGGTCCGCCGTTGCGACCCGGCGACCCCTTGCCCTTGAGCTTGATCGTCTGGCCGTCCTTGACGCCGGCCGGGATCCGCACCTTGATCTCGCGCGGCCGTCGTTCGACACCGCTGCCGTGGCACGTGCCGCACGGATCCTCGATGACCGTGCCCGAGCCGCCGCAGAACCGGCACGGCGACGAGAACGAGAACATCCCCTGGTTGTCGTCGGTGACCCCCCGACCACCACAGTGCGGGCACCGTGTCGGCGAGGTGCCCGGGCGGGCACCGGTGCCGTGGCAGGTCGAGCACTGGGCGTCGGTGGTGAGGTGCAGTGACGTGGTGAGACCGTGGGCGGCGTCGGCGAAGCTCATCGTGAGGTGCGCCTCGAGGTCGCCGCCGCGCCGTGGTTGGGCGCCGCCGCTGCGACGGGCACCGCCGAACATGTTGCCGAGCAGGTCGCCCAGCCCGCCCATGTCGCCGCCCATGTTCTGGAAGTCGCCGACGTTGAACGAGAACCCCTGGCCGCCTCCGCCGGGTCCGCCACCACCGGCGAAGCCCATCGGACCCATGCGGCGGACCTCGTCGTACTCCTTGCGCTTCTCGGCGTCGCCGAGCACGTCGTACGCCGCCGACACCTCCTTGAACCGCTCCTCGGCGGCGCTGTCGCCGGGGTTCTGGTCCGGGTGCAAGGTGCGCGCCAGCTTGCGGTAGGCCTTGGTGACCTCCTTGTCGGTGGCGTCCTTGTCGACGCCGAGCGTCTCGTAGTAGTCCTTCTCGAACCATTCGCGCTGTGCGGTCATCGGGGTGACACCTCCTCTACTGGTGTGATCGCGGGTCCTCGGGTGATCTCTCTCGTGATCGGCTCGACCGGTACCGGTGTCAGTCCTTGGTGCGGACCATCGCCGGGCGCAACGTCTTGCCCTTCCAGCTGTAGCCGGAGCGCAGCACGTCGATCACGATCGGCTCGCCGCCGTCGCCCGTCTCGTGGGCGACCGCCTCGGCGAACTCGGGGTCGAACGGCTTGCCGTCGAGATCGAGCACTTCGAGCCCGTGCCGCTTCAGCTCGGTGAGCATCTGGTTGAGCAGCGGGCCGACCTCGTCGGGATGGTTGACATAGGCCGCCTCCGCCGCGTCGAGCACCGGCAGCAGCGCCTCGGCGAGACGCCCCGTCGCCCGGTCCGACTCGGCGAGCGACTGGGTCGCCGCCCGCTTGCGATAGTTGTCGAAGTCGGCCTGGATCCGCTGGGCCATCGCCCGGTACTCGTCGCGTTCGGCCACCAGTTGGTGGACGTCGGCCTCGATCTCGGCCTCGAGACCGTCGGCTGCACCGTCACTGTCGTCGGCGCCGCCCGCCGCCGGCCGGACGAGTTGCTCGGTGATGTCGTCGACCTCGCTGGCCCGCTCGAACTCGTCGTCGGTGCCGTCGTCGATCAGCGAGTCGCCGACGGACGATGGGTCACTGGGCGTGCTGTCGCCGGTGGGCGCCGAGCCCGCCGCCTGGGCATCCCAGGCGGCGGCCTCGTCCTCGCTCACGTCGTCTCGCGGATCGTTGCGGGCGTCGGCGTTGTCGCCGGCCACGATCAGGCCTCTTCGTCGTCGACGATCTCGGCGTCGACGATGTCGTCATCGTCGTTGCCCGTGGCGCCGGCG
>CAYGLH010000234.1:310-5965 GCA_964350535.1 uncultured Ilumatobacteraceae bacterium | reverse complement strand
TCGATTCGGCGTCGCAGAGGATCGCGTAGCACGCTGCGAGCCGACGGCCGCTGTCGCGCTCCTCGGCGATGTAGCGGCCCAACAGCGCACCGGTCACCGGATCGAGATCCTTGTTCTCGAAGAACGAGTCGAACACGTCGCGACCGCCGTTCTGGCGGCGGCCGAGACCGAACGCCTCGAACTTCTCCTTGTCCGACAGCGTGGTCGACCGGGCGATCGCCACGCGCTCGGCGTTCTTCGGGTCGTCCTTCGAGATCAGGCTGTAGCCCAGCTCGTCGATGCGCTTGGCGAAGGCCAGTCCGTGCTCGGCTTCGCGCAGCGCGACGGTGCTGATCACCGCGCACACCTCGGCGCTCGGCGTGACCTCGGCCCACGCCGCGAGGTACTCCCCGGCGTCGGACTCGGCGACCGACACGGCGTTCAACAGTCCCAGGTAGCTCGGCTTGTCGCTCATGGGACCCGACCGTATGTCCCGGCGCACCGTCGCGGCGTGCCGGACGGCACATCGTGATCCGACGTCGCCGCACCGCACGTCGGGCCGGACCTCAGGGGGCGAGCGCGGCGCGGAGGAAGGCGCGCAGCTCGTCACGGAGCCGGCGCAGGCCTGCCGCACTCGGCTCCCATCCGACCGCCCGCAGCGCCTCGGGCTCGGTGGCGAGGCCGGTCACCGTGGCGTAGGCCAACGCGGCGATCAGCCGCGGATCGCCGGATCGCACCCGACCACGCGCCATCTCGTCGGCGAGGTAGCCGACCGCCCGGTCGACCAGCGGCTGGACGCTCGAGCGCAGCCGCTCGGCCTGCGGCGGGTCGAGCCGGTTCACCTCGCGCACCAGCCCGAGCAACGCCGGTCGCCTGACGGCGGGGCGGAAGACGGCCCGAACGACCGCGTCGATACGGTCGATCGGATCGTCGGGGGCGGCGCGGATCGCCGCCTCGATCACCACGCCCAACTGGGCGGCGACCGACTCGAGCACACCGTCGACCAACGCGTCCTTCGACGGGAACCAGTAGAGGACCGTCTGCTTCCGGACCCCGACCACCCTGGCGATCTCGTCGAGCGACACCGACCCGACGCCGCGGCTGCCGAACAGGTCGAGCGCGGCGTCGAGGATGCGCTCCCGGGTCGAGGTGGCGGTCATCTCTCTACCAATTGGTAGACGAGGGTGTTAGGGTTGTCAACCGTGATCGCGGAGGCACTCGCGGGGAAGCGCATCGCCGTCACCGGCGCCACCGGCTTCGTCGGCACGGCCCTGGTCGAACGACTCCTGCGCTCGATCCCCGACTGTCAGCTCGTGCTGATCGTGCGCGACGGCAAACGGACACCGGCGGCTCGCCGGACCCAGCGCGAGATCCTCAAGAACGACGCCTTCGACCGCCTGCGCGCCGACCATCCCGACGACTTCGACGACGCCGTCGCCGGCCGCATCACCACCCTCGCCGGCGACGTCACCATCGACGGCCTCGGCCTCGACGACGCCGGACGCGCCGTGTTCGCCACCTGCGACACGGTCATCCATTCGGCCGCCGCGGTGTCGTTCGACTCGCCGCTCGACTCGGCCGTCGAGATCAACCTGCTCGGGCCCGTCCGCATCGCCGAGCTGTGCCACGACCTCGGCATCTCGCCGCACCTCGTCGCCGTCTCGACCTGCTACGTCGCCGGCAACCGTCGCGGGCGGGCGCCGGAAGCGCTCGTCAGCGACGGGCCGTTCGACATCGGCATCGACTGGCGCTCCGAGGTCGCCGCGACGAAGCGGCTGCGGGCCGACACCGACGCCGCCAGCCGCACCCCCGAGCGGCTCGTCGCGTTGCGCAGCGACGCGCGATCCGAGCTCGGCGCCGCCGGAGCTCCTGCCCTCGCGGCGAAGACCGAGCAACTGCGGGAACGCTGGGTGCGCGACCAACTCGTCGACGCCGGCCGCGCCCGCGCCGCCAGCGTCGGCTGGCCCGACGCTTATGCCTTCACCAAGGCGCTCGGCGAACAAGCGCTGACCGACGTCAAGGGTGACCTCCCCGTGTCGATCGTCCGCCCGTCGATCATCGAGTCGGCCCTCGCCGAACCGCGCCCCGGCTGGATCCGTGGCTTCCGGATGGCCGAACCGGTGATCATCTCATTCGCCCGCGGGCTGCTGAAGGAGTTCCCCGGTGTGCCCGAGGGCACCGTCGACGTCATCCCGGTCGACCTCGTCGTCGCGGCGATCATCGCCGTCGCCGCGCAGGGCCCCGAACAGGCGCCGGCGATCACGCAGGTCGCCTCGGGCGGCATCAACCCGCTGAAGTACCGCACGCTGGTCGACAACGTCACGGACTGGTTCATCGAGCACCCGCTCTACGACGCCAAGGGCCAGCCGATCGTGGTGCCCGAATGGCGGTTCCCCGGCAGGGGACGTGTTCAGAGCCAGCTCACGCGCGCCAAGACGCTCCTGACGCGGAGCGAGCAGGTGCTCAACGCGCTCCCCCTCCGCGGGGCCCGCGCCGAGCTCTCGGCGACGATCGAGACCCGCCGCCAAGAGGTCGAGCGCGCCTTGGAGTACGTCGAGCTCTACGGCCTCTACACCGAGTGCGAAGCGATCTATCAGGTCGACAACCTGATCGGCATCTGGGACTCCCTCGACGCCGCCGACCACGCCGCCTTCAACTTCGATCCGCGCTCGGTCGACTGGCCGACCTACGTCACCCAGATCCACCTGCCGTCGATCATCCAGCACGCCCGGGTGAAGACGACGCCGGGACCGTCGCGCGGCACCGACCGCATGGTGCGGATGCGCAAGCAGGTGCTCGACCCGAAGCGGCAGGTCGCCGCCTTCGACCTGGAGAACACCCTGATCGCCTCCAACGTCGTCGAGAGCTACTCGTGGCTGGCGACGCGCCGCCTCGACCATCGCGAACGGATCCGCTACGTGTTGCGCACGCTCGTCGAGGCGCCCGGCCTGCTCAAGCTCGACCGTCGCGACCGCACCGACTTCCTCCGCCACTTCTACCGTCGCTACGAGGACGCCCCGGTCGAGCAGATCGAGGAGGACGCCCGCGAGATGCTCAGCCAGCTCATCGTGGCGAAGTCGTTCCCGGCAGGCATCCGCCGCGTCCGCGAGCACCGGGCGCGCGGCCACCGCACGGTGCTGATCACCGGCGCCCTCGACTTCGCCGTCGCCGGGCTCGCGCCGCTGTTCGACGAGATCGTCGCGGCGGAGATGAGCGTGCGTCCCGACGGCACCTACAGCGGTGAGATGACCGAGGTGCCGCCCACCGGCGAGGCCCGGGCCCAGATCCTCGCCGACTACTGCGAGGCCGAGGGCCTCCGCCTCGAGGAGTGCGTCGCCTACGCCGATTCGAGCTCCGACCTGCCGCTGTTCGAGGCGGTCGGGTTCCCGGTGGCGGTCAACCCCGAGACGCGGCTGGCGACGATCGCCCGCAAGCGCGGATGGCTCGTCGAGAACTGGCGCAAGGGCCCCGGCTCACCGTCACCCCTGTTGCCGATCGGCGAGCGGATGGTCGAACGCGAGCGTCGGCGGGTGTTCGCATGAGAGCGCTCCAGGTCCGACGCGACATCGGCCGCTTCGGCGCCGCCCGCATGCTGTCCGCCGTCTCCCCTGCGGGAGCCGCTCGCGTCGGGCCAGTCGAGCACCGGCGCATCGACGACCCACCGTGTCCGGGCGAGGGGTGGCACCAGGTGCGCACCCGCCTGGCGGGCATCTGCGGCAGCGACCTGTCCCTCATCGCCGGGAGCGCGTCGACCTACTTCGAGCACTGGGTCAGCTTCCCCTTCGTGCCGGGCCACGAGGTCGTCGGCGAGCTCGACGACGGTCGGCGCGTGGTGCTCGAACCGGTGCTCGGACACGCAGCTCGGGGGATGCCGCTGCCGTTCGACGGCGCCGCGCCCGGCGACGGCGACGACTACGCCCACCTGGCCACCGGCCGCCTCGACGCCGGCATCCAGACCGGCTTCTGCTGCGCCACCGGCGGAGGGTGGGCGCCGTGGTTCTGGGCGCACGACTCCCAGCTGCACCACCTCGGCACCGATCAGGAGATCGCCGACGAACGTGCCGTGCTGATCGAGCCCTTCGCCGCGGGCATCCACGCCGCGCTGCTCGCCGCCGAGGCCGTTGCCGACATCACCGACCCGGTCATCGCCGTGCTCGGCGCCGGCACGATGGGCCTCGCCGCCGTGGCCGGGCTGCACCGCCACGTCCCCGACGCGCGAATCGTCGTCGGCGGGCGCTACCCGCACCAGCGACAGTTCGCCACCGACTTCGGGGCCGACGTCGTGGTCGCCGATGGCGAACTGCAGCGGGCCGTGCGCCGCGAGGTGGGCTGCCACGTGGTGGGCGGCGATCTGTCCTCCGGGGCCCACGTCACGATCGACGCCGTCGGCAACGCCGGGTCGATCGCCGACGCGATCGGCATGACCCGGCCGCGTGGCCGCGTCGTCCTGCTCGGGATGCCCGCCGAGGTGACCCTCGACCTCACCGGCCTCTGGCACCGTGAGACCGAGCTCAAGGGTGCCTACACGTACGGCACCGAGACGCTGGCCGACGGATCACGAGTCCGCACGTTCGACCTCGCCCGAGACGCCGTCGACGCCGTGCGCGCCGAGCGCCTGTTGTCGGCCACCTACCGCCTCGACGACCACGTCGACGCGATCGAGCACGCTGCGTCGGCAGGTCGGCGCAGCGCCGTGAAGATCGCCTTCGACCTGCGCGACCAGACCAGACGAGAAAGCGCCTGACATGCCACGCCCCGGATTCGTCCTCGACGTCGACCGATCGACCCCGCCGACGCTGTTCTGGCGCGGCGAGGGCTTCAGCTTGGAGAAGCTGCCCGCCGACCGCAGTCGCATCATCTACCCGCCCGAACCGCTCGACGGCCTCGGCGACCTCGATGGAGCGATCCGCCGCGCCCTCCTCGACCCGATCGACATGGACCCGCTGCCCGAGCTGCTGCGCCCGGGCATGAAGCTGACGATCTGCTTCGACGACGCCAGCCTCTCGCTGCCGAAGATGCAGCGGCCCGACAACCGCCAGCGCATCGTCGAAGCCGTGCTGGAACTGGCGGCGGCAGCCGGCGTGGACGACGTCCATCTGATCGCCGCCCTCGGCCTGCACCGCCGGATGCACGAGTACGAGCTCCGCCACGTGCTGGGTGATCGCGTCGTCGACGCCTTCTTGCCGCGCGGCACGCTCTACCAGCACGACGCGGAGGACCCCGACAACCTGACCGTGATCGGCGAGACCGACCACGGCGAGATCCTCGAGATCAACAAGCGCGCCGCCGACAGCGACCTCGTGGTCTACGCCAACGTCAACCAGGTGGCGATGGACGGCGGGTGGAAGTCGCTCGTCACCGGGCTCGCCTCGTATCGATGCCTCGCCCACCACCACAATCCCGAGGCGCTGCAGAACACGAAGAGCCTGATGGATCGCCACCATTCGGCGCTGCACCACAGCATCTGGCGGATGGGCGAGGTGCTGCGCGACAGCGGCCCGACCGTGTTCCAGGTCGAGACGACGATCAACACCGAGGCGTTCCCCTCAACGTTCAGCTTCCTCGCCAAGCGTGAATGGGAGTGGAGCGCCCGCGACCGGGCGCTGTTCCTGGCGACCTCGAAGTCGTTGACGAAGATGCCCGACCGCGCCAAGCGCAAGATCTTCCACTCGATGG
>CAYGLH010000234.1:0-239 GCA_964350535.1 uncultured Ilumatobacteraceae bacterium | reverse complement strand
CGTCGAGGTCGAGGGGCAAACCGACATCCTCACGATGGGGATCCCGTTCATCAGCCCGTACAACCCCGAGTCGATCATGAACCCGGTGCTGGTGATGTGCATGGGCCTGGGGTACCTGTTCAACATGTACCGCGGCAAGCCGCTGGTGAAGGAGGGCGGCGTCGTGATCATGACCGACCCCACGGGCGCCGGCTTCCATTCGGTGCACCGCCCCAGATACACCGACTGCGACACGCAGG
>CAYGLH010000233.1:2141-5968 GCA_964350535.1 uncultured Ilumatobacteraceae bacterium | reverse complement strand
CTCGAACTCACGGGTCCGGAAGATCCAGTTCTGCGGGGTGATCTCGTTGCGGAAGCTCTTGCCGACCTGGGCGATCCCGAACGGCGGCTTCTTGCGCGACGTCTGCAGCACGTTGGCGAAGTTGGTGAACATGCCCTGCGCGGTCTCGGGACGCAGATAGGCGTCGGCGCCTGCATCGGCCACCGGCCCGGCCTGCGTCTTGAACATCAGGTTGAACTCGCGGGCCTCGGTGAAGCTGTTCTTCGCCCCGCAGTTGGGGCACGTGTCGGGGTCGTCGAGCTTGTCGAGGCGGAACCGCTGCTTGCACTCCGTGCAGTCGACGAGCGGGTCGCTGAAGTTCGCCAGGTGTCCCGACGCCTGCCACACCTCGGGCGGCCCGAGGATCGCTGCGTCGATGAGGACCACGTCGTCGCGCTGCTGCACGGTGGAGCGGATCCACGCCTCCTTGACGTTGCGCAGCATCAGCGAACCGAGCGGGCCGTAGTCGTATGTCGAGCGGAATCCGCCGTAGATCTCGGCGGACTGGTAGACGAATCCGCGTCGCTTGCAGAGGCTGACGATCTGTTCCAGGTCGGTCGCTGGCATAGGAGAGCCCAGGCTAACGGCGCGCCACCAACCCTGGTCGGGTGACTTCGCGTCGCGCCACCGCGTTGCGTGCGTCAGTCGTCGGGCCGGGGGCGGCGACGGGACGACTTCAGTTCGGAGCGCCGCTGCTTCGCCGAGTGCCGCCGCTCCTTCGATCCGCGGGTCGGCCGGGTCGCCCGGCGCTGCTTCGGGACGCGCAGCGCCTCCCGCAACCGCTCGGCGAGCCGCTCCTCGGCGATCGCCAAGTTGCGCGTCCGGCTCCGCTCATCGCCCGCGGCGACGCGCAGCTCGGGCCCGAGACGCTCGAGCACGCGCCGTCGCTGTGCTTCCGACAGCGCACCGGACGAGGCCACGTCGTAGCGCAGCTCGACCTTCGTCGCCGCCCGGTTGGCGTGCTGACCACCAGGGCCGCCCGACGTCGTCGCGACCACCACGATCTCGGCGCGCGGGATGCGCACGGAGCCGTTCACGCGTATCGAGTCGTCGGACACGCCGAAAGACTCTCACTTCTGTGCCGCCCGCCGCGAGCACGAATCCGCCGGGCGACGCCGGGGCGACGGACGACGACGATCCGCTACGTCGATCGTGGGTGGACGTCGAAGACGGGCCAGCCGATCTCGGTCCGCCATGCCGTCGGGTCATCGGTGTCGCGGGGCCCCACGAGGTACGACTCCCGTACCGGACCGCCGACAGCGAGCGCGTTGTCCACGACCCAGCTGCCGAGCTCACCGTACGTCACGTCGATGTCGTCGTGCGCTCCGACGTGCGTCGTCACGGCCAGGTCGATCGACGGCAACTCGACTGGATGGACCCGACCGACACCGGGCGGATCGACCGTGCCGCGGTACACCAGCAGATGACCACGCCCGGTCTCGAAGAGCGAGTTCTCGTAGAGACCGCCCGGGCTGCCCGTCGGCGACCGCACGACGGCGTCCAATTCGGCCATCGCCCCGGCGTACCAGTCGAGGACGTCGTCGCGATCCACGTCGTCCTCGATGGCCGCGACCAGCTCCGCCGGGACGTGGCGCAGCTCGACCTCGACGCGCGCCGGCCCGGGCTGGAGCAGTCGGTGCAACGACGTCACGGCGGCACGCGTGCGATCGAGTTGTGCCTCGAGCCGACCCAGGTGGTCGGCGACCAGCTCCGCTCGCACCGACGGGTCCGGCGAGTGCAGGATCCGGCGGACGTCAGCGACGGGGACCTCCAGTTCACGCAAGCGATGGATCACCTGGGCGGTCGGGATCTGCTCGACCGTGTAGTAGCGGTACCCGCTCGATCGGTCGATGTCAGCGGGCTCGAGCAGGCCGGCCTCGTGGTAGCGGCGCAGCGTCCGCACGCTGAGGTGGGTGAACTGGGAGAACTGGCCGATCGTCAGCACCCGGCCATTCTGAACCCTCTCCCAGGGGGAGAGTCCACCCTCTTGACCTTCTCGCCGACGGAGAGCGCACGATGGCCTCATGACCTCACCGACAACTACCGAGCACACCGCCCTCCCCCGCCCGATCCGCGAGTACCTCGTCGCCCACGCCCGGCGCGACGCCGACGACGCCATCGCACTGTTCGATCCCGACGCCACGGTCGTGGACGAGGGACACACCTACCGTGGCACCGATCAGGTGCTCGGCTTCCTTCGCACTGCCGGATCCGAGTACAGCTACACCACCACCCTCGTGGGCTACGAACGCGCCGACGCGGACCGGTGGGTCGTGCAGAACCGTCTCGAGGGCGACTTCCCGGGCGGGCTCGCCGACCTGCGGTACCGATTCACGCTGGCGGGCGATCGCATCGTCGAGCTCGTGATCGCCCCGTAGACCGGCGTGAGTACTGTCGCACTCCAGGCGTGCTGACTGTCGGCGCTGGACATGTGACGCGAACGGAACAGCACGACGGACGGCGCGCGGCGATCCCGGAGCGCCAACAGCGCCCCGAAGTCCGTGTCGCGCGGGAAGATCACGCGCTCCTCACTCGCGGCTACGACGCCACTGCATCCCTTCTCTCGCGCGGCGACGCGCCTGGTACGTCCGCACCCAGACGCGCCGCCAGCACTCGATCGAGCACCGTCGCGAGATCGTGGACCCACGGCGGGTGGAGGATCGCTTGGTGATCGCCGGGGACCTCGTGGACCTCGACGCCACCAGTGCAGATCGCAGACCAGGCATCCGCTCGCTGCGGGCTCAGCGACGCCCGCACGAAGACGACCTCGTCGTCCGCCGGCGGTTCGGCGTGGAGCAGTTTGGCGCGTTCGGCCAGGCGGAAGAACCCGTCGTAGTGGGCATCCCCACGGGCCCGCACCAACGAGGGAGCGACACGCCGCACAATCGTGTTCCACTGCCGCAACCGCACCTCGGCTGCCGAGATCCCGGTCGGTCGGCGCCCCAGGGTGCCGGGTGCCGGACCGTCGAGACTGGCCACGAGATCGACCCGGCGTCCCTCGGCACGGAGTCGCCGCGCCGCCGCCAGCGCGGGCACCGCTCCGAAGCTGTAGCCCGCCAGCGCAATCCGGTCGGCGTCGCTCGGGACTGCGGCGGCGATGCGTTCGGCCATCGCGTCGACGCTGCGGTCCGGGATCGCAGGGTGCTGCAGGCCGCGCTGCTCGACCAGGACGACACCGATCGCAGCGCGTAGCGAACGGACGAGGTGCATCATCGACACCGCTGTGCTGCCGGCACCGGGCACGAGCACCACCACGCGACCGTCGACGGTGGGCCGGACCTGCTGCACCGGCGGGAACGATGACCTGCGTCGTCGGCGACCCCCACGGTGGCGGGCGAGCGCGGCGACCGTCGGCTCGGCCGCGAACGTCCCGATCGGCACATCGACACCGGTCCGATCGGCGAGCGCCACGACGAGCTCCATCGCTGCGAGGGAGTCGCCGCCGAGCTCGAAGAAGTCATCGAAGACGCCGACCGCGTCGACACCGAGCACCTCTGCGACAAGTGTCGCGACCTCGGCCTCCTCCGCCGAGCGCGGATGCTTGATCGTCCGCCCTGAGACGATCGGCATGGCAGCACCTGACTCAGGTGTGAGGGCCGCCCGGTCGACCTTGCCGCGAGCGGTGCGCGGGAGGTCGGTGTGCATCCGCAGCGAGGTCGGGATCATCACGTCGGTGAGCTCACGGCGGAGTGAGCGGCGGACGTCCCGCAACGTCATGTCGGCGCCTTCGACGGCGACGTGCGCAGTCAGCACCGGGTCTCCATCGGGGCCCGGCGCACCGGCGGCCACCGCCTCGGCGATGCCTGGAC
>CAYGLH010000233.1:1034-2131 GCA_964350535.1 uncultured Ilumatobacteraceae bacterium | reverse complement strand
GCCACGGATCTTCACCCGGCTGTCCGAACGTCCGTAGTGGATCAGGACGCCGTCGGCGCGTCGCGCCACCAGATCGCCGGTGCGGAACACGGGGCCGTCGGGACCGCGGCGCATCGTCCGCGCGGTCAGTTCGGGATCGCGCCAGTACTCGAGTGCGACTGGCCCGCCCAACGCCTCGAGGTGACCGACCTCGCCGTCGGAGACCGGATCACCTCGGTCGTCGACGACCTCGAGGTGCCAGGGCGGCAGGGCGGTGCCGACCGGCACGCCGTCCCCACTGTCAAAGTCCGCGACGCCGACGCGGTGCATCGCCATTGCCATCGTCTCGGACGAGCCGAGTCGATTGACCAGCTCGGCGCCGGGGAAGTGGATGCGGCAGCGCTCGAGATCCGCAGCGACGAGCCGATCGCCGCCGAGGCTCAGATGACGCACCCCGGGAACGACGCGGTCACCGAGAGCCCGGCAGAGGCTGCGGTACACCCCAGGGGCGATGGCGAAGACCTCCGGTCCGCCCGCCGCGAGCTCGTCGGCGAGTCCGTCCAGACCACGCTCGCCCGGATCCCGGATCCATGCGGTGGTGTCGCCGACGAGCGCCGCACTCCACCAGGGAACCGATGCCTGAAAGCTGAGTGGGAACATCACCGCGACCCGGTCGCCGGGGAGCACCGGCGACACGGCGGCCACCTGGCGCGCTACCGTCGCAACGCTCGAATGGCGATGAACGACGCCTTTCGGCTTCCCGGTCGAGCCGGACGTGAACAGCACGCTCGCCGGCGCATCGCGGTCCACGGTCGGGAGCACCTGGGACAGGTCGGCAGGCTGATCGACGGCGAGGAGGCGCGCCGAGTCGAGGTCGGCATGGTCGCCGCCGTCGGGCATCACGACGATCGGACCGTCGCCGATCATCTCCAGGATCAGATCGCGCCTCGCCACCGGGAGATCGTGGTCGAGGAAGCAGTAGGCGGCGCCGGAGCGCAGCACCCCGAGCACCGCCGCCAACCCCTCGGGAGAGCTGCGCCCGACGATGGCGACAGGGTCGCGCGGCGCACGGTCCGCGACCGCTGCGGCGACCGCCTCCGATGCGGCATCGAGGTCTG
>CAYGLH010000233.1:0-1024 GCA_964350535.1 uncultured Ilumatobacteraceae bacterium | reverse complement strand
CCCGCCGGCGCCAGAGCGCGGCAATCGTCCCGCATTCGTCCACCCCCGAGATCGTGACAGAGCGTCCACGCCAGGGCCACCGATTCCGGCGTGAGGTTCGTGAACAGCTGTGGATGAGTCGATGAAACGTCTGTGGACCAGCCGGTGCGGAGGTAGGACGGCGGTATGCGTGACGGGATGACAGGGGTGGAAGTCACGGAGCCGGACGGCTCGTCGGCCCAGCGCGGGACCGTGATCGTGTCCGGCGCGGCGTCTGGCATCGGTGCGTCGACTGCAGGTCGGTTCGCGTCGCGCGGGTGGCCCGTCGTCGGTCTGGACCGCAAGTGTCGCAGCGAGTGGGATGTCTGCGCAGATGTGCGGAGAATCCAGGTCGACCTCTCCGACGAGCGGGCGGTCGCATCGGCCCTCGACGACGTCGGCCCGGTGACCCACGTCGCCTCGATCGCCGGTGGTTCCGATCCTCGCGAGCTCGCTCATCGCAGCGATCCAGCAGGCCTGCCAACCGATGTACTGGCGTCGGGTTGGGCGATCAACGTCCGGACGCATCACCATCTCCTGCTGGCCACCCGTGAGGCGCTGGCGGCGGGGGCGTCCGGGGACGCCAGCTTCACCGTCTGCGGCTCCGTCACCGCGTCGCGACCGATCGGCATGCCCGGCTACTCGAGTGCCAAGGCGGCCCTCAGCGGCTGGGCGACGTCGATGGCGGTCGCGATGGCGTGTCGGGGCGTCCGGGTCAACGTCGTGGCACCGGGCACCGTCCGCACGGCGCGCAACGAAGCGCAGTGGGAGCACGATCCCGGCCGCTTCGAGCGAATCGCTGCCGGTGTGCCCTTGGGTCGGATCACCATGCCTGACGACGTCGCCCGCGCCTTCGTCGCGCTGGCGCTCGATCTCACGGCCGTGGTCGGCACCCAGATCGTCGTCGACGGCGGCCAAGCCCTGCCCCTCGGCGCGTGACCGACGACGAGCGATACCCCGCCAAGCCGGGGAAGCCGGGACGGCAGGGGTCCGGGCCGGGTTGTGG
>CAYGLH010000232.1:0-5976 GCA_964350535.1 uncultured Ilumatobacteraceae bacterium | reverse complement strand
CCGCTGCCGTCGCCTCGTCGAGCAGTGAGGCGTTGGCGACCTCGAGCGCCGTCAGCTCGCTGATCACGGTCTGGAAGTTGAGCAGCGCCTCCAGGCGGCCCTGGGAGATCTCCGGCTGGTACGGCGTGTACGCGGTGTACCAGGCGGGGTTCTCCAGCACGTTGCGGGCGATCACTGGCGGCGTGATCGTGCCGTGGTACCCCATGCCGATGAGGTTGGTGACCCGCCGGTTCTGCTGGGCGAGCGCCCGCAGCCGGTCGAGGGCGACGTGCTCCGCCACCCCGTCGGCGAGCTCGGACACATCGTTCGAACGGATCGCCGCGGGCATCGTCTCGTCGATCAGCTGGTCGAGCGAGTCGGCACCGACGGCCGCCAACATCGCCTCGACGTCGGCGTGATCCGGACCGATGTGACGTCGCGCGAACTCGTCGGGTTCGAACAGTTCGGACAGTGTTGCGGACACGCGGCCTCCGGTGTGATCGGGCGGGCCCCGGCTGTCATCGGTACCTGAGAGTTTCGGTCGTCGCGCACGGCGACCTTTCCCCGTCGGCGGGGACCCGAACGTGGTCGGGTCCCGCTTTCCAGCGTGCCGAGCCCGAGCGGTCCGGGGGCCTGAGAGATTCCGGGGTGGTTGCTCCTTCGGCGCCGGGACGCTGGGGGCGATCCGGCTCTCCCGCACGGGCGCGTCGGCGGTTTCGATTGTCGTGAACGATCGTAGACGCCCCGAAGGGCGGTGCTACAACAATCGGCGTGGCACTGATGTCGTTTCCCGCACGCCTCCAGCAGTTGGCGGCGGACGCGCCCGACGCACCAGCGGTGACGTGCGACGGGCACACGCTGACCCGCGCCGACCTGCAGCGCCGAGCCGCCCGGTTGGCGCGCGACCTCCAGGGGCGCGGCGTGGGGGAGGGGGACTTCGTCACGGTGGCCCTGCCCAACTCGATCGAGTGGTTCGTCGGCTACCTCGCCTGCTGGATGCTGGGCGCGGTTCCCCAGCCGGTGTCGGCCAAGCTGCCCCCGCGCGAGCTCGCGGCGATCGTCGAGCTGGCGGCGCCGCCGGTCGTAATCGGAGTCCCCGACGAGGTGGCAACGACGCTGCCGGAGCACGTCGATCACCTGCCTCCCGACCACGAGCCCGACCCGTCGATCCCCGACGGCCCCCTGCCCGACGCGTTGTCACCCGCCTGGAAGGCGCCGACGTCGGGCGGCTCGACCGGCCGCCCGAAGCTGATCGTCTCGGGCGACCCTGCGCAGTTCGACACCGAGGCCCCGTCGATGTTCGGGTTCGTCGATGGCGGCTGCCTCGTCATGCCGGGACCGCTGTACCACAACGGCCCGGCGGTGTGGTGCTGCCAGGCGCTGCTGGCGGGCAGTCACGTGGTGGTGCTCCCGCGTTTCGATGCGTCGGCGACCCTCGCCGCGATCGAGACGCATCGCGGCGACGTGGTGTACCTCGTCCCCACGATGATGAAGCGCATCCTCCGCCTCGACGACGAGGAGCGGCTCGCGTACGACCTCGAGTCGCTGCGCGTCGTCTGGCATCTCGCCGAGCCGTGCCCGCCGTGGCTGAAAGAAGCATGGATCGACTGGTTGGGGCCTGAGCGGATCCTCGAGCTCTACGCCGGTACCGAGGCACAGGCCGTCACGATCATCACCGGCCAGGAGTGGCTCGAGCACCGCGGGTCCGTCGGGCGGGTCGCGTCGGGGGAGATGCGGATCCTCGACGACGACGGCAACGAGCTGCCGGCGGGGGAGGAGGGCGAGGTGTGGATGCGTTCGGGCCGTGACACGCCGACCTATCGCTACCTCGGCGCCGACGCGCGCTCGCTCGACGGTGGGTGGGAGTCGCTCGGCGACGTCGGCTGGTTCGACGAGGACGGATACCTGTACCTCGGCGACCGCATGCAGGACATGATCCTCAGCGGCGGGGCGAACATCTATCCGGCCGAGGTCGAGGCGGCGATCAACGAACACCCCGGCGTGCACTCGTGTGCGGTGATCGGGCTCCCGAACGACGACCGCGGCAACGACGTGCACGCCATCGTCGAGGCCGACCCCGACACCGTGTCGGTTGACGAGTTGTTGGTCTACCTGGGGGAGCGGCTGGCCAAGTACAAGCTGCCGCGCTCGGTCGAACTGGTCGACCAGCCGCTCCGCGACGACGCCGGCAAGGTGCGCCGCAGCGCGCTTCGCCAGGAACGTCTCGACCTCAGCAGGCGTCGATCGCCTTCACCAGCGGATACGGATTGATCGCCGCGCCACCGCCGGGGTGGACCTCGAAGTGGAGGTGTGGGGTGGCGCTGTTCCCCGTGCTCCCGATGTAGCCGATCAACTGTCCGGCCTTCACGGGCACGCCGGGCTCGATGCCGCGGGCGAACCCGGACAGGTGGTAGTAGGAGAAGTACGTGCCGTTGGACTGCTGGAGCTTGAGGCCGTTGCCCGACAGCGAGCCGGGCTTGTCGAGCACCTTCTCGCTGATCCGCCCGTCGACGACGGCGTAGATCTCGTTGCCGCTCGCCGCGATCACGTCGACACCCAGATGCGTGCGTCCCCCGCCGCGGGGTGCGTGCCAGGTGTCGCCGAACCAGCAGGGACCCTGCACCGGGAACTTGGCGAGCGTGATCCCGGCCGCCGACGGCGCGGCCGGAGCCGCACTTGCGCTGACCCCGAGCACCTTGGCGGTGCCGTCGCTCATGACCCCCGTGACCGACAGCCCTCTGCTCCGCTGGAAGTCCATGATCGCCGCGGCGGTCGCCGAACCGAACACGCCGTCAGCACCGCCGCGCACCGTGACACCGGCGTTCATGAGGGCCTGCTGCATCGACTTCACCCGGCTGCTGTGCTCGCCGAACTTGGGGTACCCCGTGGGCGTCACGATCCCGCTGGCCCCGCTCCCGCTGCCCCCGGAGGACGTGAGCCCGAGGATCTGTGCTCCCTGTGCCGTGAGCACGCCGGTCTGGGCGATGCCGTTGACGCTCTGGAATGCCACGAGCGCCGCCTTCGTCGCCGGCCCGAAGACCCCGTCCGCCCCGCCGCGTACGGCGAGTCCGGTGTCGAGGAGGGCCCGCTGCAACTGCTTGACGCGGTCGCCTCGAGCGCCGACGGTCATGCCGACCCAGTTGCTCGAGCTACTGGATGCGGGGGCGGCCGCCGCCGCCTGGCTGAGCTTCGATGCGGTCGCCGAGTCGACGGAGCCGCTGGCGCTCAAACCGTTCGCCTTCTGGTAGGAGACGAGCGCACGTTGGGTCGCCGGGCCGAAGAGCCCGTCGGCACCGCCGTACACGTCGACGCCGGCCGCCAGGAGCGCCTTCTGGAGCGAGGTGACCTTGTCGCCACGGGCCCCGATCTTCAGCCCGACGAGCGAGCTCGAGGCCGCCGCCGCGGGCGTGCCCGAGCTGTTCGTCGTGGTCGACCCGGACGAGCCGCTGCCGAGACCGAGCGCCTTCACGACGGCCTGGGTCACCGTCCCCGTGACGGTCAGCCCGTTCCAGCGCTGGAAGTTGGACACCGCGGTCTGGGTGCCCGTGCCGTACACACCGTCGATCCCGCCCGGGACGTACACGCCGATGTCGTTGAGAGCCTGCTGCAACGCCTTCACCGCGTCGCCGCGGGAGCCGACGGCCAGCCCGACGAAGCCCGACGTCGTCGACGACCCCGAACGAGCCGCAGCCGGCGTGGCGGTGCCCGAGGAGGTGCCGCCCGCACCCCCGGACACCGCCGCCAGCTTGTCCGCCGTCTTCTGATCGACCCGCCCATTGATGTAGAGGCCGTGCTGCCGTTGGAACTCGGCCACCGCCTTCTCGGTCGCCGGGCCGAACACGCCGTCGGGACCACCCGGCAGCGAGATGCCTGCGGCGACCAGCGCCTGCTGGAGCGCCTTGACGTTGGCGCCGGTCGAGCCGTGGAGGAGACCGACGACACCCGGCGGCAGCGCCGAGGTGACGGCGCCCGATGGCGCAGCCTCGACGGCGACGCCGCCGACACACGTGAGGCCGAGCGTGGCGGCCAGGGCAATCACGACGCCGCGACCTGCGCGACGTCGAAGGCTGATCGGGCGGCGCATTGTCGGGGCCGCGGACGGACTGGGCGGTACGGGCGGAAAGTACTGCACACCGAAGTATCGACCGACTCTCAACCTAAACATGAGGGTTTCTCTCAGCCTCACGTAGAGGGTCACTAGAAACCGGCACTTGAGACTGAGGGTTGAGCGTCGCCGTCGGGCCGATGACCTGGGGTGATGCGCTCGAACGAGCGCGACCGGCCGCTCGCAGCCCGGCGGTCCTGGGGGATGGAGAGGGTGGGCGTCATGCGGGTGTAACTGACATAACGACGATTATCGGCGGTGGTGATGAAGATCGCCCCTGGTCAGCGTGTTGGACACGTCGTGCCCTCCGGCGTCAGAGCGCAGCGTGGCTTCGCTCCGACGGGCACGTGACGCGGTCCTCGACGCGAGGTCCGGGGTGACGTCCGGGTGGACAGCTCGTCGGCGCCCCACACCAACGACCGGCGAACATTTCGTCAATTCCTTGTGGACTGCAATTGACCAGCTGATCTATTTCGATTACGGTTCCCGGATGTGACAGGGCTGCGACGCGGCCCGCACGTCTCGACAACCAGAACCGCAGTTGCACACGCACCTATTGGGGGGTCCGCGCACATGTCGATGGTCGATTTCTCGGGCGATCGCACACTCACCGATGACGACGACTGGATGGCCTCCGGCGCCTGCAAGGGGTTGACACACCTCTTCTTCCCGCCGGCAGCCGAACGCCCTCAAGCCCGAGAACGCCGCGAGGCCGCCGCCCGCCAGGTCTGCCGCCAGTGCGTCGTCCAGTCGCAGTGCGTCAGCTTCGCTCGCGAGCATCACGAGTACGGCTTCTGGGGTGGCGAGTCCGAGGACGAGCGCCACGCCGCCGGCTACCGGCTGATCGCACCCATCGGTGTGCGTGCCCGCGCCGCGGGCTGACGTGCCACCCGCGCCGCCCGGCCACATCACGGTCGTCGGGAGCGCCAACCTCGACCTCGTTGCTGCGGCGCCGCGCATCCCGGCGCCCGGCGAGACCGTCCTCGGAACGAGCTACCACGAGTTCGCCGGCGGCAAGGGCCTCAACCAGACGATCGCTGCCGCCCGCCAGGGTGCCCACGTGCACATGGTCGGGGCGGTCGGGACCGATCCCGCCGGCGCGATGCTCATCGACACCGCCGCCACCGACGGGGTCGACGTCACGGACATCCGGCGGGTCGACGGCGTTCCCACCGGACGCGCGCTGATCTCGGTCGACGCCCACGCCGAGAACTCCATCCTCATCGTCCCGGGAGCGAACGCGCACGTCGAGCTCGTCGAGGGCTGGGACGATCGCCCCACCGACCTCGTCCTCGCGCAGTGCGAGATCGACCTGGAGGTGGTCATCGCCGCGATCCGACGTGGCAGGCAGCGGGGTGCGATCACCGTCCTCAACCCCTCACCGGCCACCCCCCTTCCGGACGCGCTGCTCGCCGACGTCGACGTGATGATCCCGAACGAGCACGAGGTCGAACTGATCGGCGGCGTCGACCACCTCCTCGCGGCCGGGGTCGGTGCGGTCGTCGTGACCCGTGGGGCGTCCGGCATCGACATCGCCGTGGCAGCCACCGCTCAGCGCACGACCCAGGCCGCGTTCCCCGTCGACCCGATCGACACCACCGGCGCCGGCGATGCCTGCTGTGGGGCGCTGGTCGCGGCACTCGCCGCAGGTCGCCCTCTCGATGTCGCTGTCCGCCGGGCGGCCGCCGCCGGTGCGCTCGCCACCACGGTGGCGGGCGCCGTCCCATCGCTCCCCACCACCGCCGCCGTCGACGCCCTCCTCGCCCAGCACCCCAACCTCTGAGGGTCCGATCCGAGGCCCAGCGCCCACCATCCGACCCACAAACCAGCCACACCCCGTTTGCGGGACCGATCTTGGGCGGACGGCCGAACATCCGACCCACAAACCAGCC
>CAYGLH010000231.1:0-5985 GCA_964350535.1 uncultured Ilumatobacteraceae bacterium | reverse complement strand
CGTCGCCGTGTCCTCCACCCGGCTGCTCGACACGCGCGAGCCAGGGCCGAGATCCGGTGCTCTCCCGCCGCGCGGCCAGCGTTCCCTCCCGCTCCCCGCCGGCACGCCGCGCGATGCGACCGCGTTGCTCGTCAACGTCACCAGCGTCGACATGCGCCGCGCTGGCTACCTCAGCGTGCGGCCCGCGGGCACACCCCTCGCCACGACTTCGTTCCTCAACACGAACGGCTCAGGTCAGGTCGTCGCGGCGACCGTGATCGCCCCGACCTCGCCCAGCGGCTTCACGATCTACAGCCACGGCGGGGGCCACATCGTCGTCGACCTCATCGGGTGGTTCACCGGTCCGAGCGCCGCCGCCGCCACGACCGGACTCCTGGTGCCCGTGACCCCGACGCGCCTGCTCGACACCCGCGCGGCCCTGCCGCGCGTGTGGCCCGGGGGCACCCGCGAGGTACCGCTGCCCGTGACCGGTGCGGCGGCGCTCGTCACCAACGTCACGATCACGCGCACGGACCGGCGCGGCTTCGTCACGGCCCATCCCGCGCGCACACCCCGACCCCCGACGTCCGCGATCAACGCGATCGGCCACGAGCACACGGTTGCCAACCTCGCCATCACCCGCGCCAGCACCGTCGGGACGGCGTACTACAGCCGCGGGGGCAACGACCTCATCGTCGACCTGACGGGGTACTTCACGGGCACTCCGGTGTCGCCCACGACCGGACCACCGGCGAACAGAATCCCGCCGCCCGCCCGTGTGCTCCTCCTCGGCGACTCGGCGTTGGCCGGCCTCAGCGCCTACCCGACGTCGCTGTCCGCACTCCGCGGGTTCCGGCCGCATCTCGACGCCGAGCCATGTCGGCGGCTGGTCTACCCGTCGTGCCTCAGCCCGTCCACCGGCCGGATCCCGAACACTGCGCTGGATGCGTTGCGCGCCGCCCCGGGCCGTTTCGACATGGTCTACGTCGACGCCGGCCACAACGACTGGCTGGACCCGGACTTCCCGCAGCAGTTCGATGCCATCGTCCGCGCCGCTCGCGCCACCGGCGCCCACACCATCGTGTGGGCGACCTACACCGAGAACGTGCACTCACCCCGTGCCCGCGAGGCATACCGCTGGAACAACGCCCAGGTGCGGAGCCTGACCGCACGGCCCCAGTACGCAGACGTGCTGCTCGCCGACTGGAACGCCTACAGCAGCCCGCATCCGCAGTGGTTCTCCGACGGCACCCACCTCAAGCCCGCGGGCGCCGTCGCGCTGGCCGACTTCATCAGCAGGTGGGTCGCGGCGGTCGACCACAGGCCCTGCCCGGGCGCCACCGGGACGGCTGCTCGCCAACCCTGCCCGAAGCCCTGACCGAACCGGGGGTGGTCACCCGGGGTCAGGCGGCCGCGTCGAGCAGCGCCGCGCCGTCGGGTTCGGAGGCGAGGCACTTGGCGATCGCGTCGCGCACGAACGGCGGCACCTCGCGGTCGTCGCCGAGCAGACGATCGGCAACCTGCTGGACGGGGTCGGCGATCGTCTCCTGCCAGCGCCCGCCCGACAGCGCGATCACCGTGCGCGAGAACGCCGGCCGATCGCGGGCTGCGCCGGCGCCGACCGGGGCGTAGGTGCTGACCACGACGCGCCGCGCGAGACGCCGCTGCCACGGCGACAGGCGCTCCCACGTCTCGACGGCGACGGCGCTGTAGAAGCTCTTGTGCGCCGACTCGTGGGCCCGGAGTCGGCGCATCAACGTCTCGTGCAACGCGCGTTCGTCCCGGCGCTGCAGGACGCTGTCCATGCTGTTGTACGCCGCCATCGCCATGTGCTCGTTCATCGCTCCCTCGATCGCCCAGATCGTGGTGACGACGTCGTGCAGCGACGAGGACCGTGCGGCCAGGGCGCTGATGAGGCGGTTGTGCAACGGCAGCTCCGACTCGCCGACCGGCGTCGGCGCGAGCCCGAGATGAGTCATCAGTTCACCGAGTGCCCGGGCGTGTGCCTGCTCGTCGAGCGTCCAGGCCTCGAGGAACGCATCGATCCGCTCGTCGCGGTTCGGCATCAGCATCTCGATCCCCGACGCGACCACTGCTGCCTCGACCCGCTGCGCGTACTCGAGCGGTGCGGCGAGCTCGGCGGTCAATGCACTCGGGTCGCGCACCGTGAAGTCGATCTCGTCGTGCACCAACGGCTGCTTGGTCTGCACATGGTGAAGACGTTGTTCGACGGTCATCGGCCCTGTTCCCGGGATCGATCATGCCACGGGTGCGCGGACGGTTGCCACCGGCCGCGCAACATCTCCACATCCTCACCACTCCATCTCCAAGACTGGATCGGCCGGAGTGTGGAGGATGGTCATCGACGAGCGGCCACCCGGTCGCCGCACAGATGAAGGAGAACACCATGTCCATCCGTCGCATGATCGGCACGAGCATCCCCCCGTACTTCCTCGGGCGTCCCCGCCGCACCTACGAGGACCGCTACGACACGAAGGGCCGTCGGGGTGCCATGACGATGGCCCCGCCGGTGTTGATGCCGCGCATCGTGTGAACGACCTCTGGCCCGCCGGTCACCACCCGGTGGGCCAGAGGATCGTCCCTCGGTTCGCTCGTCCTCAGGTCGCCCGTCGACGTCGCGAGGCGAACAACAGCGCACCGCCCAGGAGCGCCAAGATTGCGCCGATGATCGCGACGTCACGGCTGTCCGACCCGGTGTTCGGCAGGTCCGGCGGCACCCACGCCTTCTGTCCGGAATCGGTGTACGCCCGCTGCGTGCCGCCGACCTCGGCCTGGTACCGCGCCGTGATCGTCAGGGTTCCCGGCGCATCCGAGTTGACCCGCACCTGGCAGGTCCCGGAGGTGTCGGTGCGACACGACGAGGACGAGGTCCCCGCCGGCGTGATGCTGAGGACCCGTCCGGTGCCCGACGTCGAGATCTGCACGACCTGGCCGGACGCTGCGGCGAACCCGTTCCCCCGATCGACCTGCAGACGCACCGTGTACGTGTGCGGCTCGCCGAGGTTGTTCGTCGCCGACTCCGGTGTGACGGTGAGGCGATAGTCGACCCAGTTCTTCGTGGCCGAGTCGGTCACCGTGCGCGTCACCCCGCCGGCCTGGCCCTGGTAGGCGGCTTGCACCCTGGTCGTGCCGGGGTCCGACGAACGGATGGTCGCCGTACAGGTGCCGTTCGCTGAGGTGCCCGCGGCGCACGTCTGGCTCGTCACCCGGCCGGGACCGGTGAGGGTCACCGACGGGCGCGCCCCGGCGAGCGGGACGAAGCCGTCGCCGTCGCCGTTGTCGACCAGCACGCGCACCGTGTACACGTGGTCGGTGTCGACGAGGTTCGATGCGGTCGGCGGGTCGATCTCGATGGCGTAGTCCACCCACGTCTTCTCCGCCGATGCCGTCACCGTCGTCGTCTCGGGGCTGTCCACCGTGACGGTGCATCGTCCGTTCGCCGCGGTGCCCGCCGAACACGTCTGGGCGGTGATCGACGCCGGTGCAGACACCGTGACGGACGGGACCGCGCCGGCCGTCGGCGCCCACGTGCTGCCGTCATCGGTCTGTTCGACGATCACGGTGAACGTGTGCGGCTCGCCGAGCAGGTTGCGGGCCGTGGCCGGCGTGACGCGGAGCCGGAACTGGCGCCAGGTCTTCACCGCCGGATCGGCGCTCTCCACGGTGACGTTCTGCTGTTGGAACATCGCGTCGTAGCTGGCCGACAGCGACGCCGTGCCCGGACCGGTGGACGTCATGGTGACGACGCAGTCACCTGCGTCGTCGGTGATGCACGTCGCGGTGAGGCCGCCCGGATCGATCGTGCCGCCACCGCCGACGTCCGTGATCGTGGCAACGGACGACGTCAGCGTGACGTCGACCGTCTGCCCGGCGATCGGGGCCAGCGGCGGATCGGTCTCGGGGAACACGGCCAGGCTCAGCGTCACCTCGTGATCCGGGTCGGACGGCCACAGGTTGAGCGCGTCGAGCGGGTCGAGCACGAGCGAGTAGCCGACCCACGCCTTGGTCGCCTCGACGGGAATCGTCAGCCCGTCGGACTGGCCGGAGCCGGTGGCGGTGAGGTCGACGGTCGGCAGTGTGACGCCGTCGTACACCACGTCGAGTGCCGTGGCGGTCAACGTGGCGACGCCGCCGATGTCCGAGTTCTGGACCACCTCACAGGTGCCGGCGGCGCCGAGGACGCAGGTGCCGGTGACGACCGACGCGTCGGGTGCCGTGTAGCTCCACGAGACGGTGCCGGAGTTCGGCGGGTCCGTCAGCGGGGCGAGGCCGGCGCCGGCGTCGACGAGCACGGTGACCGTGAACGTGTGGGCCTCCCCGACCGGGTTGATCGCCTGCAGCGGCGTGATGTCGACGTCGAACTCCACCCATGTCTTGTCAGCGGTGATCGATTCGCCGGGTGTCGCCGCGGCGACGCCGTCCGTGAACGTGGTGCCGTTCACGGTCACCGTCACCGTGTCGATGGTCAGCGTTCCCGTACCGGGGTCCGCCGATGACACCGTCACCTCACAGCTGTTGGCGTCGACGGCGGCCACACATGGTGAGGCCGGCGCCGGTGTTCCCGTGCCCACCCAGGTGTAGGCGAAGCTCGCCCCGTCGGCGGGTTGCAGCGAGCCCGACCCATCGTCGAACACCGCGGTGAGGGTGAAGACGTGGTCGTCGTCGGTGAGGTTGACGCTCGATCCGTCGACGGAGACGGTGACATCGACCCAGGTCTTCTCCGCCGTGAGCGAAGAGCCGGTGACGAGGCTCGGTGGCGTCGTGGTGGCCACGCCGGTGAGGTCGACGCCGTTGATCATCGCGGCCACCGACACGATCTCGATCGTGCCGCTACCGGGCGTCGCCGACGCCACCGTGACGGTGCACGACCCGGCGGTCGTGGTGCACGTCGTGGCGTCCGCGTCGTCCACGCCGTTGGTCTGGGTCACCGCGCCGGCGCCGGTCCAGGTGAAGCTGACGGTCGAGCCGTCGGGCACGCCCGCGGCGCCGGTGCCGTCGTCGTAGGTCGCGTTCACCGTGAACACGTGCGGATCGCCGATCAGGTTCGTGGCCGACGTCCCGACGTCGGCGCTGAACAGCACCCACGTCTTGTCGGCGGTGAGCGAGCCGCCCGTCGCCACGACGAGGCTCGGCGGTGTCGTGGTGGTGACACCGGTGAGGTCACCGCCGCCGAGCGGGGCGGTCACCGACACGATCTCGATGGTGCCGCTCCCCGGGGTGGCGGAGGCCACGGTGACCGTGCAGGCGATGCCCGAGATGGTGCAGGTGGTGGCGTCGAGTGCGTCGGCGCCGTTGACCCTGACGACGTTGCCGTCGCCGGTCCAGGTGAACTGCACGGTCGAACCGGCCGGGAGGTTCTCCGGGCCCGACCCGGTGTCCATCTGGGCCTCGATGCGGAACACGTGGTCGTCGCCGACCAGGTTCGTTCCCGTCGCGGCGACGCTGGCCTCGAACTCGACCCAGGTCTTGTCGGCCGACAGCGCGCCGCCCGTGATCACATCGAGCGTCGCATCCGTCAGCGCATCGCCGCCGATCGTGGCGGCGACCGAGGTGATCAGCAGGGTGCCGTCACCGGGGACGTCCGACGACACCTCGACGGTGCAGCTCCCACCGGTCGTGGTGCACGAGTCGGCCGGGGCCGCCGGGTTGGCGCCACTCCAGGTGAAGTTGATCGTCGAGCCGTCCGGAACGGGCACAGCGCCCGTCCCGTCGTCGTAGGTCGCGTTCAGGGTGAAGGTGTGCGGATCGCCGACCAGGTTCACCGCGGTCGCGCCGACCGACGCCTGGAACTCGACCCACGTCTTCCCCGCCGTGAGCGAGCCGCCGGTGGCCGGCGCGAGGGTCGGCGGCGTCGATGCAGCGTCGCCGGTGAGGTCGGTGCCGCCGATGTTGGCATCGACGGTGGTGATGGCGATCGTGCCCGCGCCCGGGCTGGCCGACTCGACCGTCACCGTGCACTCACCGGAGGTGGTCGTGCAGCTCGTG
>CAYGLH010000230.1:0-6006 GCA_964350535.1 uncultured Ilumatobacteraceae bacterium | reverse complement strand
CGCGGCGGGAACGCCGGCGAACACGTCGATAGCCTCTCCCCGATCTATGGGATTGAAGTCCATCGAGGGGCGTCTGGAGCGTATGGTCGAGGGCGTGTTCTCTCGTCGTTCGCGCGGATCGATCCGCCCCATCGAGTTGGGACGTCGCCTCGTGCGCGACATGGACGACAATCGCTCGGTCGACGTGAAGGGCCGGCGCATCGTGCCGAACGATTTCACGGTGCTGCTCAGCCCGTCCGACCACGCCAGCTTCAGCGAGATCGAGGACGCCCTCACGACCGAGCTCACCGAGGCGGCTCGCGAGTACGCCCGCGAGGAGGGCTACCACTTCATGGGGCCGGTCACGGTCGGGCTGCAGGTCGACAACAACCTCAAGAAGGGACGCTTCGGGATCCTCTCCCAGCTCAAGCAGGCCGCCGGAGGGATCGGTGCGGGTTCGCTCGTGCTGCCGTCCGGGGAGCGGGTGCAGCTCGGCGAGACCACCACGACGGTCGGTCGCCTACCGACGTGCACGGTCACGATCGAGGACGGCAACGTCAGCCGCAACCACGCCGAGGTGCGCGTCGGGCGCAGCGCCTACGTCGTGGTCGACCTCGGGTCGACCAACGGCACGATGGTCAACGGCGTGAAGATCCCCGGCGAGCATCGCCTGTCCGACGGCGACATCATCAGCTTCGGCTCCACCCACGTGCGCTTCGAGGCGTCCTGACGCCTGCGGGGAGCGACCGCACCGACGACGCCGAACCATGACCGATCAAGTCCTCAACATCCTCAAGCTGGCCCTCCTCGGGCTGCTCTACCTCTTCTTCGCCCGCGTGCTGTGGGCGGTGTGGAGCGAGGTCCGCGCGCCGCGGCAGCGATCGGGGATCGTGCCGATGCCCACCGCCGGCGCCGCCCCACCGCCCGTCAACACGGCACCACCACCGGCCCCGACGCAGAAGGCGTCGCGCAAGGGCTCGAAGCCGAAGAAGGGCCGTTCGGGACGCGCCGCCCGCGTCGTGATCCTCGAGCCCAAGCAGCGGCGCGGCACGGCGGTCGCCCTCGACGGCGAGATCACGCTCGGGCGCGACGAGGCCTGCACGATCTCGATCGACGACGACGGCTACGTGAGCCAGTTGCACCTGCGCTTCTACGACGTCGAAGGCCAGCCGATGGTCGAGGACCTCGGGTCCACCAACGGCACCTACTACAACGGCAACCGCCTGCACGGCGCCAAGCTGCTCCATCCCGGCGACCGCATCCAGGTCGGCTCGACGATCCTCGAGGCCCAGTGACCACCCCCGCCCGCCACCCGCATCACCGCAACTGCACCGATCCGACGTCAGCGAGGGTCTCCTAGATGGCCGAGCTGAAGTGGGGTGCGGCGACGCACCCGGGGCAGATCCGCCCCGACAACGAGGACAGCGTGTTGGCGATCGACGGCATGTTCGTCGTCGCCGACGGCATGGGCGGCCACGAGGCCGGCGAGGTGGCGAGCCAGCTGGCCATCGAACGGCTGCGCCAGGACCTCGAGGACGCGGAGCTCCCCGACGCCACCGACGTGGTCGAGTCGATCGCCGCCGCCAACGGCGACATCTTCCGCGCGGCGATCGCCAACCCGGCCCAGCACGGGATGGGCACCACGCTCACGGCGATCGCCGTCATCGGCGACCGGCTGGCCGGTCGCGGGGCGCCGAACATCGACGACAACGACCCGGCCGGCGACACCGGCGTCGTGCCCGCCGAACCCGACGAGGCCCTCGTCCTCGCCAACGTCGGCGACTCGCGCACGTACCTGTACCGCCACGAGCGGCTGCGCCGGGTGACGATCGACCACTCCTACGTCCAGGAGCTCGTCGCCACCGGCCATCTCACCGAGGCCGAGGCACGGGTCCACCCCCGTCGCAACATCGTCACGCGCGCCCTCGGCATCGAGCCCGACGTGCGCATCGACTGGTGGACGCTGCCGCTGATCCGCGGCGACCGCTTCCTGCTCTGCAGCGACGGACTGGTCGACGAGGTGGAGGACACGCTGATCGCCGCGATCCTGCAGGAGGAGCGCGACCCCCAGGTGGCCGCCGACCGGCTGGTGCGCGCCGCCAACGAGGCCGGCGGGCGCGACAACGTGACCGTGATCGTGCTCGACGTGCTGTCGGGCGACGATCCGCCCGACCCCACCCTCGAGGTCGACGTCGTGCCGCTGTGGGCCGACGACGAGTCCGACCCGACACCCGCCGGCACGCTCACCCTCGACGCCGACGCCGACCGGGCCGGCGGCGAGGGCGATGGCGACGGCGCGGTGGCCCCGGCGGCCGCCGCCGCGCCCGACCCCGCCCAGCGGCGCCGCAAGCGGATCAAGGGCGCTCTCATCGCCTTCGCCGCAGCCGCCGTGCTGTGCGTCGTGTTCGTGTTCCTCGCCGTGTGGGCCCGCTCGGGCTACTACGTCACCTACGGCGACGACGACGAGGTGCTCGTGTTCCACGGTCGTACCGGCGGCGTGCTGTGGTTCGACCCGACGCTCGAGGTGGAGACGGGCCAGACCCGCGACGACCTCGAGGACGACGTCGCCGCGGAGATCGACGACGACCCGCGCTTCGACTCGCTCGACAACGCGCTCGAGTTCGTGCGCGACGCGGTCACCACGACGACAACGACGACCACCACGACGACGGTGCCGCCGACCACCACGACGGCGCCCACGACGACGAGCGCCCCCTCGACCGCGGCCACCACCGCGAACGCCTCGCCGCCGACGACGCCATGAGCGCACCGGGGCCCCGGCTCGCGCCGAGCAGGGGTCGACCGTGACCGCGACGCTGGAGGAGGCACCTCCGGAGCGGACGTTCTCGCCGTTCGCCCGCCGCCGCCGCAACACCGAGTTGATGTTGCTGCTGATGGCGGGGGCCATCACCGGCGCCGCGTACACGGTGGCGGCGCTCGGCACGAACGCCGAGATCCCGCCCGGCATCGTCGCCTTCGTCCTCGTGATCCTGGGCCTGTTGGCCCTCGCCCACGTCGCCGTGCGCTACTTCGGAGCGGGAGCGGACGCCACCCTGCTGCCGCTCGCCGCCTATCTGCACGGCCTGGGGTTCGTGATGATCACGCGCCTCGACGACGAGCTCGCCGGCCTGCAGGCGACGTGGAGCATCGTCGCCATCGGCGTCTTCATCGCCACCCTCGCCGTCGTGCAACGGGCCAACGACCTGTCGCGCTACATGTGGCTCCTGTTCGTCGCCGGCGCCACCCTGCTGCTCCTGCCGATGCTGCCCGGCCTCGGCTCGACGATCAACGGCGCCCGCATCTGGGTCAGCGTCGGCCCGATCAACTTCCAGCCGGGTGAGTTCGCCAAGATCGCGCTGGCGATCTTCTTCGCCGCCTACCTCTCCGACCGGCGCGAGCTGATCGCCGCCAAGACCTGGCACGTCGGTCCGCTGCACCTGCCCGAGCCGCGCTACATCCTGCCGATCATCCTGGCCTGGGGGTTCGCCGTCGTGGTGATGGTCGGCGAGCGCGACCTCGGGTCGTCGCTGCTGTTCTTCACGCTGTTCGTCGTGATGATGTGGGTCGCCACCGAACGGGTCGGCTATCTGTTGCTCGGCGTCGCCCTGTTCGCGATCGCGGCGTACGCGGCGTGGACGATGTTCGACCACGTGCAGACGCGCGTCGACATCTGGATCGACCCGTGGTCGCGGAGCCTCGACGAGGGCTACCAGATCGTGCAGTCGCTGTACGGCTTGTCCGACGGGGGCCTCGTCGGCACCGGCCCCGGACGCGGGCACCCCAACCAGGTGCCGGAGGCGCAGAACGACTTCATCTTCGCGTCGATCGGCGAGGAGCTCGGCCTGCTCGGTGCGTCCACCGTGCTGATGGCGTACCTGCTGCTCGTCGGTGCCGGGATGCGCACCGCGATCCGCACCGACCGGCCGTTCGAGAAGCTGCTGGCCGTCGGACTGACCACGATCGTCGGCGTGCAGGCGTTCATCATCATCGGCGGCGTGATCAAGGTGCTGCCGCTGACGGGCATCACGCTCCCCTTCGTCAGCTACGGCGGTTCGTCGCTGCTCGCCAACTACATCTTGCTGGCGCTGCTGCTGCGCGTGTCCGACTCGTCAGCACGGCGCCTCGGCGAGATGGCCGACGACCCGACGCCCCGGGAGCGGTGGCAGGCGTGGCGCCTGGCGCGCCGACAGCGCAAGGCGGGTGTCGCGTGAACCGTCAGATCCGCCAGCTCACACTCGGGTTGATGGCGTGTTACCTCGTGCTGTTCGTCGCCCTCAACTACTGGCAGGTCGGCCAGAAGGAGGAGCTCGACGCCCGCTTCGACAACACCCGTGAGCTGCTGCGCAACTTCAACAAGCCGCGCGGTCCGATCGTCACGACCGACGGTGTGGTCGTCGCCTACTCGGTCGAGAACCCGCCCGACGCCCGCTACGAGTACAGCCGGATCTACCCCAGCGGCGACTTGATGGCCGACGTCACCGGCTACTTCACGTTCGCCTTCGGGTCGACCCAGGTGGAGCGCACCCTCAGCGAGGTGCTCACCGGCACGACCGCCACCCAACAGGTGCGCAGCCTCGGCAGCCTGCTCGGCGGCGACGTCGACAGCTCCGGGTCGGTCGAGCTGACGCTGCGCCACGATGCCCAGCAGGTGGCGAAGTTCCTGCTCGGCGGGCGGACCGGGTCGGTCAGCGTGATCGAGCCCGCGACCGGGCGCGTCGTGGCGATGTACAGCAACCCGACCTACGACCCGAACACGTTCGTCAACGAGCCGTTCGAGGTCGCCCAGGAGCGACTCACCGCCCTCCAGGAGGATCCGTCCAACCCGCTGCTCGCCCACGCGTACCAGGAGCGATACATGCCGGGGTCGACGTTCAAGGTGATCACCACCGGCATCGGTCTGGAGGACGGCGTGCTCACCCCCGAGACACAGTTCCCGCCCGAGAGCAGCTGGGTGCCGCCGCAGACCACCGACCCGATCATGAACTACAACAACTCCACGTGCGGCGGCGACATGGCGACCGTGTTCGCCAGGAGCTGCAACATCCCGTTCGCCCAGACGGCCGTCGCCCTCGGACCGGACGCGATGATCGCCGGCACCGAGGCGTGGGGCCTCGACCAGGACCTCCCGATCGACCTGCCGCGACCGGCGGCCTCGACGTTCGGCAACACCGACGACCTCGACCAGAAGCTGCCCGAGCTGGCGATGCGTGGCTTCGGCCAGAACGAGGACCAGATGGTGCCGCTGCACATGGCGATGGTCGCCGGTGCGGTCGCCAACGGGGGCGTGATGATGGAGCCGTACGTCGTCGAGGCCACCTACGACCACGACGGCCGCGTGCTCAACCGCACCAGCCCCAGCGAGTGGCTGCGCCCGGTCAGCCCACAGAACGCGGATCTGCTCACCGAGTTCATGATCGACGTCGTCGACTTCGGCACGGCCAGCTGCTGCCTGAACCTCGACGGTGGCATCCAGGCCGCCGCCAAGACCGGCACCGCAGAGCTCGGCCTGGCCTCCAACCCCGACCTCTCCCACGCCTGGATCATCGCCTTCGCCCCCGCCGAGAACCCGCAGTACGCGGTGTCGGTGGTGCTCACCGACGTCGAGTCGACCGCCGACGTCGCGGCGACCGGTGGACGGCTCGCCGGGCCGATCGCCGAGGGGATGCTCGATTACCTGCTCACGGGTGCCGGCGCACAGACGGCGGTGCAGCAAGGCCCGCCCGAGGCATCCGACACACCCGCCGGACCGACGGGTGGTGACGGGGAATGACCGGTTACCCATCGGTATCGTGGAGCGCCGCCGCCACGGCGGCCTCCGGCGGAGAAGGAACCACGTGACCAACAACGGGAACGCGACGGTCATCAACGACCGTTACGAGATCCACAAGCGCATCGGGCGCGGTGGGATGGCCGACGTGTTCTCCGCGCGCGACCTGTTGCTCGATCGCCAAGTGGCGATCAAGGTGCTGTTCCCCGAGTTCGCCACCGACGAGAACTTCGTCGAGCGCTTCCGGCGGGAGGCGCAGT
>CAYGLH010000229.1:1339-6025 GCA_964350535.1 uncultured Ilumatobacteraceae bacterium | reverse complement strand
CTCAACGCACTGCCGCAGTACGGCCCGGGCGTGTGGGCGTCGGTGGACACCGGCACGATCGGCACCGACGTGATCCGCGTCGGGATGATGTACCGCACCGACCGTGTCGCCGTGATCGGGTCGCCCTCCGTGCTCGACAGCTCGGTCGACCCGTTGTTCGACGACACGCGCAACCGGCCTTCGTTGGCGGTGTCGATCGAGGAGCTCGCCACCGGTGGTGAGATGACCGTGGTGGTGAACCACTGGAAGTCGAAGGGCAGCTGCCCGAGCAGTGGACCCGACGCCGACGCCGGCGACGGCGCCGGCTGCTGGAACGCCAGCCGCACGGACGCCGCCACCGCGGTCGTCAACTGGCTCGCCGGTCACCCGACCGGCATCGAGGACGACGACTACCTGATCTTCGGCGACCTCAACTCCTACGCCCAGGAGGATCCGATCGACGTGCTGCGCGACGCCGGCTACGTCGACGCCGTCGACAGTCGTCACCCGGGTGCGTACTCGTACGTGTTCGACGGCCAGTGGGGCACGCTCGACTACGCGTTCGCGTCCCAGACGCTCGACGCCCAGATCACCGGCGCCGACGACTACCACATCAACGCCGACGAGCCGGACGCGTTCGACTACAACACCGATTTCCGGTCGGCCGACCAGATCGCCGACTGGTACGCCCCGGACCGGTTCCGCACGTCCGACCACGACCCGGCGCTCGTCGGGATCGAGCTGACCCCGTCGATCCCGGTCGGCGAGTGCTTCGTCGACTACACGGTGCGCAGCACCTGGCCGGGCGGGTTCATCGCCGGCGCCACGATCACCAACACCGGCGACACCTCGATTCGCGGGTGGGAGCTGGCCTGGTCGTTCACGGCGGGTGAGTCGGTGGCCGGCGGCTGGGGCGGCGGCTTCACGGCGAGCGGGAGCGACGTCACCGTCGCCGACGCCGGATGGAACCGCACCATCGCACCTGGCGGGAGCCGCACGGTCGGCTTCGTCGGGACGCGCGACGTGGCGCTGCCGGCGATCCCGGAGCAGTTCCTCCTCAACGGGGAGCTGTGCGGGTCGACCGAGGTTCCCGAGCCGACGCCGCTGGAGTGCGCCGTGGACTACTCGGTCGGTGGGAGCTGGCCTGGTGGGTTCCTCGCCAGCGCACGGATCACCAACACGGGCGACTCCCCGATCGCGGGCTGGGAGCTCGAGTGGGCGTTCAGCGCAGGCGAGTCCGTCGTCGCCGGTTGGAACGGCTCCTTCGACTCGACTGGTGCCGAGGTCACCGTGTCCGACGTCGGATGGAACTCGGTGATCCAGCCGGGGGCCAGCCGGACCATCGGGTTCGTCGGTGCGCGAGGTGGTCAGCAACCGGCCGTCCCCGCTGCCTTCACCGTCAACGGTGTGCCATGCGATGGCTGATCGTCGGCGCTCTACGCTGAGCACATGAGCATCCCGGTCGAGATCCCCGATCTGCAGGAGGCGCTCCGCGACTACGGCTGGGCCTATCTCCTCACGGTGCGCGACGACGCCCGGCCCCACGTGGTGGCGGTGTCGCCGTCCTGGGACGGCGGCCACCTCGTGGCGGCCGTCGGTGGTGGAACGGCCCGCAACGCTGCGGCACGACCGCAGGTCTCGCTCTGCTACCCGCCGGCCGACCCCGACGGGTACAGCCTGATCGTCGACGGCACGGCGAACGTGTCGGGGCCCGACGGCGAACAGGTCGTGCGGTTCGCGCCGAGCACGGCGGTGAAGCATCGTCCCGCCCCCGACGGGTTCGGCGGGTCGCCGTCGGGATGCGCCAGCGACTGCGAACCGGTGTCGTCGACATCGTGAACGCATCCGCCGGGCACCGCCGGGTCCGGAGCACGTGACAGGCTGCATCGCGTGGATCCCACCGAAGCACGCGTGCGCGAGCTGGTCGCGCAACTGGCCGAGCACCACGAGATCGCCGCCGAGGTGGTCGACTGCGACCCTGCGCTGGCCGACACCGCCGACTTCGTCGAGGCGTACGGGTACTCGATGGAGGAGTCGGCCAACACGATCGTGGTGATCGGCAAGAGCGACCCACCCGTGTACGCGGCGTGCGTCGTGCTGGGCCACACGCGGCTCGACGTGAACAAGGTGGTCAAGAAGCGGCTCGGGACGCGCAAGGCATCGTTCGCCCCGGCGGAGGACACCAAGGCGATGACCGGGATGGAGATCGGCGGGGTCACGCCGTTCGCCCTCCCCGACGACCTCCCGCTGTGGATCGACAGCCGGGTGATGGACTGCGACCGGATCGTGCTCGGCGGCGGGAGCCGATCGTGCAAGGTTGTCGGCGCTCCGACGTTGCTGACGGCGCTGCCGAACGCCGAGGTCGTCGACGACCTCGCCCGGCCGTTCGAGTGAGCACTCGATGACGCTGTCGGTCGGCTTCCTCGGCGCCGGGTTCATCAGCCACACCCATCGCTACTTCCTCGAGCACAGCCCGGTCGACCACCGGATCACGGCCGTCTTCGATCCGGAATCCGAGCGCGCCGCCGAGCTGGCCACCCGGCGGGCGGCGGAGGTCGTCACCTCCGAGCACGAGCTCCTCGATCGGGTGGACGTCGCGTTCGTCACGGCGTGGACGTCGGAGCACGAACGGCTCGTGGCCGCCGCCGCCGAGCGCGGCGTGGCGGTCTTCTGCGAGAAGCCGCTCGGCGTCGATGCGGCGATGGCCCGGCGGATGGTCGAGGTGGTGGAGGCCGCCGGTGTCGCGAACCAGGTCGGTCTCGTGCTGCGCTTCCTCCCGCAGTTCGTGTACGCCCGCCACCTGCTCGCCGACGAGCGGGCGGGACGACCCATGACGGTGGCGTTCCGCGACGACCAGTTCATCCCGATCCAGGGCTACTACGACTCGACCTGGCGCGTGGATCCCGCCCGGTGTGGCCGCGGCACCCTGCTCGAGCACTCGATCCACGACGTCGACATCCTCGGTCACCTCCTCGGTGACGTGTCGTCGGTCAGCGGTGTCGTGCGCGAGTTCCACGGCTATCCGCGCATCGACGACCTCGCGGTCGCCCGTCTGGAGTACACGAGCGGCGCTGTCGCCTCCCTCACCTCGATCTGGCACGACCTCGTCGATCGGCCGAGCCAGCGCCACATCGAGGTGTTCTGCGAGGGGCTGCAGCTCACGGTCGACGGCACACCACACGGCCCGATCACCTGGCAGTTCGCCGGCGAGGGGCGACAGTCGCTCCAGGGGGAGGCGCTGTTCGCGGCCTGCCTCGACGCCGGCCTCGGGCGCGTCGTCGATCGACTGGCGGTACCGGGCGAGGGGATCATGTTCAATCCGATCACGCCGTTCCTCGAGGCGGCCGCCGCGGGCGGACCCTCTCCACTGCCGTTTCGTGAGGCGCTGCGCGCCCATCGGTTGGTCGACGCGATCTACGCCTCCGCCGACGACGGCGGCGCGCTCACGGACGTCGACCAGCGCTCCTGAGCACCGCATAAATCGGTTGAACGCGACGACGGCGAGTCGTAGCGTTTCATCGTCTGGCGAGACGGGGGGTCGTTGCCATGGGAAGGCCATACACCGGATTCGACCGCAATGCCTCGGGGCCCCGAGCGGGCATGGAGGCGTTCGTCGACCTCACCATCGAGCGCTTCGGTGGCGGGGTGTGGGACAACGGCACGTGGGGCGTGCGCAACATGAACAAGTCGGGCGCCGCGAAACCGAGCGTCCACGGCACCGGCCGCGCCGCGGACATGTCGTGGCGGCGTGACGCCGTCTGGAACGGCAAGAAGATCGCCCGATCGTCGCGCGGCTTCAACGATTACGCGCAGGCGGTGCAGGTGGTCGACTTCTGGGTCGCCAACGCCGACCTGTTCCTCATCGAGGAGATCCACGACTACCGGCCCAGCCCATGGGGGCGGGGATGGCGCTGCACGCGCAACGCCTGGAAGTCCTACGAGCGCTCGACGATCGGCAACGGCGCGCCGGGCGGCGACTGGTTCCACGTGGAGATCGCCCCAGCGCACGCCGACGACGCGGCGTACTACCGCAACGCCTTCGCACGGCTCGGCGGGGGACCGGCGCCGTCGCCGAGGCCCCCGACCCCGACCCCGACCCCGGCTCCAGCGACCGGCGGTCTGGTCGCGCCACCCGGCGCTCCCGAGCTCACCCGGGCGAACGAGTCCAGCGTCAACGAGTCGGTGCGTCAGCTGCAGACGATCCTGATCGCGCGCGACTGGGCGGTGTTCACGATCGCCGACGGCCGGTACGGGGACAAGACGTGGAAGTCGGTCAAGGCGATGCAGGTCGCGCTCGGGTTCTCCGGCGGCGCGGTCGACGGCCGCTACGGCCCCAACACCGCGGCCCGCCTCGCTGCCCACCTGGCGGCGCTCGCCTGAGTTCCGGGTCCTCGCGCCGGACGGCGTGTCGGGGCCCGTCGACCCGCTCCTACACTCATGCCGCAACCGCCGGCGCGCGCCGGTCCCGGCCCCTGTAGCTCAGTGGATAGAGCGTCGGTTTCCTAAACCGTGCGTCGCAGGTTCGATCCCTGCCTGGGGCACTGCGAGAATGCCTGGTGCCGGCTCGGATCTCGCCTCGATCGAGGGCCGCCGACCTCGAGCGGAGCCGATGTCGCGGACGGTCCGATGAACATCGTGACGTCGGGGTCGTCGGTCTCGAACGCTCGCCCGTGGTGTCGGTATGCGTGCAACATGTCGTCGGCGACA
>CAYGLH010000229.1:0-1329 GCA_964350535.1 uncultured Ilumatobacteraceae bacterium | reverse complement strand
TCGGCATGCGCGGGCCGGTCGAGCAGGTTCTCGACCTCCGTGGTAACGCCGTGGTAACGTAATTCTGTGGCGAGTGGGACCGTGTACCGCCGTGAGACGTCGTCGGGGGCGTCCTCGTGGGTCGCCCACGCCACGTGGCAGGAGGGTGGCCGGCGTCGCCAGGCGAAGCGGTCGTTCCGCACCAAGAAGGAGGCGCAGGCGGCGCTGACCGAGCTGTTGGCGGCTCATCAGTCGGGGACGTTTGTTGCGCCGAGCCGGACGCCGGTGCGTGAGTTCGTCGGTCCGTGGTTGGCGGCGCTCGAGAACCAGGGCCGCAAGCCGACCACGTTGAACGGCTACCGGAAGGCGCTCGACGGCTACTTCCTGCCGCGGCTGGGCGATGTCGCGTTGCAGGAGTTGCGGGCCTCGGACCTCGACGCGCTGTACGCCGACCTGTTGCGTTCGGGTGGGCGCCGCGGGCAGGGGTTGTCGATGACGACGGTGCATCACTTGCACGCCGTGGTGAACAAGATGTTGCACGACGCCGAGCGCAAGGGTCTGGTGATCCGCAATGTCGCCAAGTTGGCCAACGCGCCGTCGCTGACGACGGCGCGCTCGAAGGGTCCCGAGATGCGGGTGTGGTCGCCTGACGAGCTGGCGCGGTTCCTCACCTCGATCGAGGGCAACCGCAACGAGACGATGTTCCGGGTGATGGCGATGACCGGTGTCCGTCGCGGCGAGGTCGTCGCGTTGCGATGGTCTGATGTCGATCTGGCGGCGCATCGCTTGACGGTGAACCAGGCGGCGACGGTGATCGATGGAGCCGAGCTAGTGGCGGCGCCGAAGACGCGGCGGAGTCGGCGGGCGATCGACCTCGACCCCGACACGGTGGCGCTGTTGCAGCGGCATCGTGCGCGTCAGCGTGAGCAGTTCCTGATGTTTGGGGTGTCGGCGACGGCGAGCGATCGAGTGTTCACGAACGAGGCCGGTGAGCCGATCCGCCCGAACTCGATCGGCCAAGCGTTCCGTCGGCTCGTCGAGGCAGCTGGTGTGCCCGTGATCCGCCTCCACGATCTGCGCCACACCCACGCCACCCACCTGTTGATGGCCGGCGTCAACGTCAAGGTCGTCAGCGAACGCCTCGGCCACTCGTCGGTGAGCTTCACCCTCGACACCTACGGCCACGTCATGCCCGGCCAACAAGCCGAGGCAGCCGCGGCCGCCGCGGCGCTCTTGCTGCCGAGGTTGCCCTCGTGACGGTTGCGACCGGGTGCTTCCGGATCGACAGGATATCTTGTCGATCGAGAATCGTCAGGGTATCCTGACCTCGTGGAGTTGTGGCAAGCTCCG
>CAYGLH010000228.1:0-6032 GCA_964350535.1 uncultured Ilumatobacteraceae bacterium | reverse complement strand
GGATGGGCCTGGCGGACGCGGGCGCCCATTGCGGGGTGATCTGCGACGGTGGCACGCCGACGTTCATGCTCACCCACTGGACGCGCGACCGGCGCCGTGGTCCAACGCTCCCGCTCAAGCTGATCGTCCATCGCCAGACCCGGCAGACCGCCGAGCTGTACGGCCTGCGCGACCGCGGGCTCGTCGCGCCGGGCCTGCGCGCCGACATCAACGTGATCGACTACGACCGCCTCACGTTCGGCCCACCGCGGATGACCTACGACCTCCCGGGCGGCGCCCGCCGGCTCGTCCAGAAGGCCGAGGGGTACGACGCCACGTTCGTCGGCGGCGTGCAGACCGTCGAGCGCGACGAGTTCACGGGCGAGCTCCCCGGTCGCCTCCTGCGCGGCCCGCGCTGAACCACTACTCCAGCGAGGGCGGGTCGGGCAGCGCCACGTTGCGGTCGCGTTCGTAGAGCACCCAGTGGTCGTTGGCCGCGACCTCGACGAAGGCCTCGTCGATCGCCGCCCAGTCGGCCGCGAGGCGGGCGTCCCGAACGGTCGGCAGCGCCACGAAGTCGACGCCCTCTGCGCGCGCCTCGAGACGGGTGCCGCCGAGCGAGTCGTCCGGGCCGTACAGCTCGGTACGGAACGGCGTGGGGAACTGGTAGATCTCCGTGCGGTGGGCGAGATGCGGTGTCAGCCGGTAGTTGGCGGCGACGCTGGCATCGTCGGGCACGAGGGCCACGATCTCGCGAGCGTCCACGGCGCCGGCCCCGCCGGGGTCGCCGTAGTACAGCGGTGTCCGACTCCACGGCACCGGCGCCCAGAGGTACGACGCGACCAGCGCGGCGACGCCGAGCACACCGACGGCGAGCGGGCGGAGCGGGAGCTCCACCGGTCGGCGGCGCCCTTCGGTGTCGGCGATCTGCAACGTCACCCGCTCGCGCATCGCGGCGACGGCGTAGACCGTTCCGATCGACAGTGCAGGGACGGCGATCAGGCTGTAGTGGTACTCGACCTGGTACTGGTACCAGAACGTGCTCAAGATGTTGGTGAACAGCACGAGGGCACTGATCGCGGCGACGCTCGGCGCACGCAGGAACAGCCACGCGAACGGGGCGGTCATCTGCACGAGGTACCAGGGGCGGTCGTCGCTGCGCAGGTGTCGCCACAGCGCGGTCGGGTTGGTGAGCGCAGTGTCGATCACGCCGCGCGGCCCACCGAACGGGATGCGCCACGTGTTGCGCGTGGGCACGCCGATCAGCGAGCGCATCACGAGGAACATCGCCACCAGCATGAAGGCGACGCTGCCGACCACGGTGAGCAGCCCGATGCGCCGATCGCGCTTGAGCGCCACCCAGATGCCGAGCGGGACGATCACCAAGGACGCGTCCTCTTTCACGAGCAGCGCCAGCACGACAAACACCACGTACAACCGCCAACGCTCCTCCAGCGCCGCATACAGGGCGAACCCGACGAACACGCCGAGGAACGCATCCGGGTGGAAGTTCTCGAGGTTCGTCCACCCGATCGCCGGGTGGATCAAGTAGGCGCACGCGGCGATGACGGCGGCCCACTCCCCCAGTCGACGGCGGGCGACGAGGAACACCGGGATCGCCCCGGCACCGATCGCCGCCGACTGCGCGAAGAACATGATCCCCGCGGACGGGGCGACCCAGTAGAACGGCACGAGTCCCAGCAGGATGAACGACGTGTGGTCGCCGAACAGGTTGCGGCCCATCAGCGTCACGAACGGTGCTTCGAAGCGCGACAGCAGCCACATGCCCTGGTCGTAGAGCGCCGAGTCGTACGACGACGTCGCCAGCCCGTGGTGCAGGTCGAGCGATCGCTTCGTGAAGTACGAGACGTACAGCAGCACCGCGGCGGCCACCACCACCTGGGGCAGCGTGAGTCGCGACGCGCGTTCGGCCGCCCACGCCTTGGCCCGCTCGGCGCGGGTGGGTCGGACGTCAGCGCCGGCGGTGTCGGCGCCAGCGGTGTCGGGCGTCGCGCTGGTGTCGGACGCGGACATCCGCTCCATTCTCGCGCCCGGTCCGGGTCAGGTCGGGCGCAGGTCCGATGCCAACGCCGACAGCACGCCGTTGACGAATCTGCCGCTGTCGTCGGTCGAGAACCGCTTGGCCAGCTCGACGGCCTCGTCGATCACGACGGCGACGGGCACGTCGGGGCGCTCGGCCAGCTCGAAGCCGGCGAGCCGCAGGACGTTGAGGTCGAGGACGGGCATCCGCGCCAGCGTCCAGCCCTTCGCCTTGCCGGCGATCGCCTCGTCGAGCCGGTCGCGGTGCTCCTCGACGCCCCGGACGAGCAACTGCGTGAGCTCGTCCGGCTCGAGCACCTGCAGGGCGAGCGCGTCGGTCGGCTGGATGCCCTTCGAGTGGGCCTCGTACAACAGGTAGAGCGCCCGCTCGCGAGCGTCGGAACGCTCGTCGGGGCGCGGCAAGCCCGACACGGTCAGACGCGGGTGAGGTATTCGCCGGTGCGGGTGTCGACCTTGACGGTGTCGCCGGGTTCCACGAACAGCGGCACCTGGACGACCTTGCCGGTGACCAGCGTCGCGGGCTTGCGGGCGCCGGACACGCGATCCCCCTGGACGCCGGGCTCGGTCTGGGCGATCGGCAACTCGACCGAAGCGGGGATCTCGACCCCGATGATCTCGCCCTGGTACATCGCGATCTGGGCGACCATCTGCTCGGTCAGGTAGTCGGTCGCCTCCCCGAGCGCGACGGCGGCGACGTGCATCTGGTCGTACGTGGACGTGTTCATGAACACGTACTCGTCGCCGTCCTTGTAGAGGTACTGCATGTCCTGACGGTCGACGATCGCCTGCTCGACCTTGATCCCGGCGTTGAACGTCTTGTCGGTCACCGCACCGTTGCGCACGTTGCGGAGCTTGCTCCGGACGAACGCGCCGCCCTTCCCCGGCTTGACGTGCTGGAACTCGACGATCTGGAACAGTCCGTTGTCGAGCTCGATCGTGATCCCGTTCTTGAAGTCGTTCACGGAGATCTGGGGCATGGGCGTCAGTCCTTCACTGGTCGTACTGGTGCGTGGGTCAGGCGACGGCATCCCCCGTCGTCGACGACGAGGAGGTCCTCGATGCGGAACCCACCGAAGCCGCCACGATAGAGGCCGGGCTCCACCGTCACCACGTTGCCCGCCTCGATCACGTCGTCGGAGTTGCGCCGGGCGAAGGGGTCCTCGTGGATCAGCAGCCCGACGCCGTGGCCGGTGCCGTGGATGAACCACTCCCCCGCGCCGACGTCCTCGAACACCGACCGGCACGCTCGGTCGAGCTCGCCGGCGGTGATCCCGGCGCGGAGCGCGTCCACGCCGGCCTGCTGCGACGCAGCGACGAGCTCGTACCACTCGACCTGCTCGGCGGTCGGTTCGCCGATCACCCACGAGCGGGTCATGTCGGAGTGGTATCCGTCGACGAGACCGCCCACGTCGATGATCAAGGTGTCACCCTCGACCAACCGGCGGTTCGACACCTCGTGGTGGGGGCGGGCGCCGTGGTCGGGCCCGGAGGCCACGATCGTGTCGTAGCTCCGGTCGTCTGCGCCGCACAGCCGCATCCGGTACTCGAGCTCGTTGCGCAGGTCCGCCTCGGTGACCGTGGCGTCGAGGGCACCGGCGATCATCGGCTCGACCTGTGCGAGCGCGGCATCCGCTGCCGCCGCAGCGTGCGCCATGCGGGCGATCTCGGCGTCGTCTTTCACCCGGCGGCACGCAGCGATCGGCGACGGGCGGTCGACGAGCTCGAGATCCGCTGCCAGCGACGACCAACGGCGGTGCGTCACCTGCGCTCCGTCGAGCGCCACCCGGTCGGAGCCGCACACGTCGAGCATCCGCTGGTGCAGTGTCGCCGGGTCGGTCTCGGCGATCACCGTGGCGCCCGCTGCGGCCGTCTCGGCGGCTGCCCGGTCGGCGTAGCGTCCGTCGGTGCCGAGCACCATCTCGTCGCCGCGCACGACCAGCCAGCCGTGCGAGCCGGTGAAGCCGGAGGCCCACCGCACGTCGACCAGGTCGAGGACCAGGAGTGCGCCGTCGTGCTCGCGGGCTGCGTCGAGGCGCTCGCGCCGCATCCCGTAGTCGATTGCCGGCAACTCGCGCATGGTCCCGACGCTATCCAGCACGTGCCACTACGGCAGGAAGGCGGTGAGGGTGTCGCGAACGAGGCGGGGGTCGATGCCGGCGACGACCTCGAGCCCGTCGGGGCCGTCGAGGACGAAGGTCAGACCGTCGAGCGCCTTCTTGTCCCGCGCCATCAAACCGAGCAACTGGTCCGGATCGAGGCCGGGCGGCGGTGCGATCGTGAGGTCGTAGGCGCCGGCCACGACCTCGACGTGTTCGTCGACGCGATCGCCGTCGATGCGCCCGAGTGCTGCGCCGAGCCGGGCGGCGAAGATGAGGCCGATCGCCACCGCCTCACCGTGGGCCAGCTCGTGATCCGTGGCGATCTCGATGGCGTGGGCGAGCGTGTGGCCGTAGTTCAGCAGCGCTCGTCGGCCGCCCTCACGTTCGTCGCTCGCCACCACCTCGGCCTTGATCTCGACGCTGCGGGCGATCCGCTCCTCGAGGTCCATCGCGAGCAGGTCGTCGCCGGTGAGGAAGTGGTACTTGGCCATCTCGCCGAGACCGCACCGCAGCTCGCGCGGCGGCAACGTGTCGAGCGCGTCGAGGTCGCAGATCACCCCGCTGGGCTGCCAGAAGGCGCCGACCAGGTTCTTGCCGGCGGGGAGGTTGACACCCGTCTTCCCACCGACGGCGGCATCGACCATCGCCAGGAGCGTCGTCGCCACGTGCACGACGGCGATGCCCCGATGCCAGACGGCGGCACCGAAGCCGGCGACGTCGGTGACCATCCCGCCCCCGACGCCGACGACGACGTCGTTCCGCGTGAGCCCGAACTCGGCAAAGCCGTCGGTGAGCTCCTCGACGGTGGCCAGCGACTTGTGCTGTTCCCCATCCCCGATGACGAACGTGCGCACGTCGTGGTCGGGAAGATCGACCCGGAGCGGCACGCCCGCCTGCGTGACGATCGCGACCCGCGCAGCACTCGCCGGCAACAGCGTGGGCAGGGCCTCGATCGCTCCGCGACCGACCAGCACGTCGTACGACCGGTCCTGCGCTGCGGCTGGCAGCTCGACGCTCACGCGACGCATCGCATCACCGCCTGCGCGACGTCGTGGATCGATCGGCCGTCGACCGACACGATGGCGTCGGCGACTTCCCGGTAGAGCTCGGCACGGTCGTTCCACATCGCCGTGAGCGCACCGCGCGGATCGTCGTCGAGGAGCGGCCGGTGCCCACCGTTCTTGACGCGCTCGACGAGGACGTCGACGTCGGCGAGCAGCCAGACGACATGCGCCCGCGGCCCGGACAGGAGCTGACGGTTCTCCTCGCTGAGCACGATCCCGCCGGCGCCGGCGATCACGCTCGGCTCGTCGCGGTCGAGCGCCTCGACCAGCACATCGGTCTCCAGCAGCCGGTACGCGGGCTCGCCGACCGCCTTCCAGATCTCCCGCACCGTCTGCCCCGTGCGCGCTTCGATCATCGCGTCGGAGTCGTACAGCTCGCGATCGAGTCGTTGCGCCAGCACGCGGCCGACGCTGCTCTTGCCGGCGCCCATCATCCCGACGAGCACCAGATGGCGCCCGTCGAGGCAGTCGCTCACGGCATCCATCGCGGGGCTCCGCTGCTCATGGCAGCGTCGACCGGTAGTTCTCCGCGTTGCGCAAGAACTCGTCGATCGAGTCGCCTCCGAACTTGCGCTGCGCCTCGGCGGCCAGCACGAGCGCGACCATCGTCTCGGCAACGACACCCATCGCCGGCACGGCCGTGACGTCGGTGCGCTCCTTGAACGACACGCCCGGCTCCTTCGTGGCGGTGTCGACCGTCTCGAGGGTGGGCCGGTTGAGCGTGGCGAGCGGCTTCATCGCGGCTCGCACGACGAGCAGTTCCCCGGTGGAGATGCCGCCCTCGCTCCCGCCGGCGAGCGTGCTCCCGCGTCGGTAATCACCGGCCTCG
>CAYGLH010000227.1:0-6052 GCA_964350535.1 uncultured Ilumatobacteraceae bacterium | reverse complement strand
GGTGTCGACCCACCGGGTACCGAGGCCGGCCGGCCACATCACGAGCGGACGGAGTGGCGGCACGAGCCCTGCCAGCACGCCTGCGGGCAGCCCGTAGAGCATCACGAGACCGGCCACCGGCACGGCGAGCAGGTTGGCCGGCACGCTCACGAGCGGCAGCCGCTCGAACACGAGCACGCTCGGCAGGGCGACACCGAGCTGCGCCCCGAGCGTGATGCCCAGCGGCACGGACAACGGCCCGAACATGACCAGCCGAGCCGCCAACCACGGTCCGACCACGACGACCCCACCCGTCGCGCCGACCGACAGCCAGAACCCGACGGACCAGCAGAGCAAGGGGTCCACCAGCAACAGCACCGCCACGGCCAACCCGAGCGCCCGCACCGGCGAGTGCTCACGCCCCGTCGACTGCGCCGTGATGGCCAGCACCGCCATCACCCCGGCACGCAGGATCGACGGCTCGACACGCGTCAACAGCACGAACCAGCCGATCAGCCCCACGGTGCACACCCAACGGGCCCCGGTGCCCAGTCGACGCAGCAGCGGACCGCACGCCGCCAGCAGGAGCACGATGTTCTGCCCCGATACCGCCGTCAAATGGCTGAGCCCGCTGGCGCGGAAGCGCTCGATCATCTCGGTCGGCTGGTCGCGATCGTCGCCGATCACCAGCCCGCGGTACAGCGCCGCCTGGTCCGCGGGCATCACCGTCGACGCCTCCTCGAGGGTCGCGCGCACCCGGTTCGACGCGGTGCTCACGGCCGAGCCGTCGACCACGTCGCTCACCCACTCGACGTCGAGCCGGCCGACGACGTGCTGCCAGGCGACGCGCCCGGCTCGATCGTCCGCCAGGTCGCGCCGATCGGCGGCCAGGGCGACGTGCTGCCCCGCACGCCACTCGGCCACCCGCAACTGTGCGGCACGGCCGCGCACCCACCACTCGAACCGCTCACCGTCGATGCGCAGGAGGACACGCGTCGACGCCCCGTACGTTTGCGGGTCGTCGACGAGCTCCGCCCAGCCGGCGAACGGACCGAGGCGATCCGGCTCCAGGCCCGACCACGCTCGTTCGGACCGGAGCGCGCCCAGCACGACGCATCCGAGCACGATCAACCAGAAGCAGGCGAGCGGCCGGCCCGCTCGCGTCGAGGACCAGACGAGTCCGACGAGGAGCAACAGCGCGCCGGGGACGATCGAGCCCTGCCACACGGCCAGCGCGACGGCGCCCGCCCCCACGACGATGGCCGCGTCGGGCACCGGACCGGCCGACAAGCACCTCACCCGCTGTCCGCCATCGGGTCAACCTCGGTGAAGTGCACCAGTTCGGTGGTGCCCGCGGCCTAGCCTTGGGACGCTGTGCCCCCGGTCCGCACCCGACAGGCCGACGCTCGCGTCGCCTCGCCCGCTGCGAGCCGCACGCGTCCCCGCACAAGCGCTGCCGCTGCACCAGATCGGAGTCCGGCGATGAGCCGCGGATCGACCGTGTACGAGGGGCCCCGCTGGTTCCGGACGCAGATCCGCCGACGCGGCCCGTTCCTGGCCCTGATCGTGCCCGCCATCGTCGGCGTCGGCGCCGCCCTGATCCTGCGCATCTTCGACACGGCGTGGAGCGGCGCTGTCGGCCTGGTCGGCGCCGTGTGCGCCGCGCCGACCCTGCTGGTCGCCGGCGCCCCGTTCTCCGATCGCGGCCTCTACCCCATCGCGATCCTCGCCGCCGTCCCGTTGTGGATGGTGGTCGGCTGGATGGCGGCACGCCGGGCGACACGCAACCCGATGGCCTCGTGGGCCGACTTCGGACGCCACCTGGCGATGCTCACGCTCGGCGTGTGGGTCGGCTCGATCGTGGCCATGGTGATCGCCACGATGTCGCTCGGCGAGTCGCTGTTCTGACCCGGCGACGGGCGTGGAGTTGGTCGCCACGGGCGAGGCGGTCACGAACGGACCAGGTCGCGGAAGCGGGCGACCTTCGCCGGACCGATGCCGGGCACCCGCTCGAGGTCGTCGACCGTGGCGAACGGACCGTTGGTCTCGCGATCGATGACGATCGCGTCGGCGGTGGCCGGACCGACCCCCGGCAGGGTGTCGAGCGCGTCGCGGTCGGCGTCATTGATGTCGAGCGGCGCCGCGGGCGTGGCGTCACCTTCCGCGCCGGCCGACGACGCCACGCCGATCGTCGCCGGGACGTCCTCCCCGACCACCGGGACGAACAGACGGCTGCCGTCGGCGACGGGCGCCGCGAGGTTGAGGGCGTCGTGATCGGCGTCGGCGCGCGCCCCGCCCGCGCTGGCGAGCGCCGCCTCCACGCGGGCGCCCGGGAGCAGCTCGTACACACCGGGCTCCACCACGGCGCCGGCCACGTGCACCGTGATCGCGCCGATCGTGGTGGGCGGCGGCGGGGATGAGGGCGATGAGGGCGCGCTGTCGTCGACCTGGTCGGCGCTGGCGGAGGGCACGGTGCTGCTCCACGGCAGCGACCCTTCGACCGGCGGGGTCGGGGCCCGCAGCAGCCAGTAGGCACCGGCGGCGACCACCGCGACGGACAGCCCTGCCAGCACGAGACGCGAGATCCCGAACCAGCGGATCCATTCGCGCACCGTCTCCGCGACGCCACCGGACGCGGCGACACCTGAATCTCGTTCGTGTTCCACCGTCGACCTCCTCGACGACGGGCGCGCCATGGCGCGCTCGGACGGAGGAGGGAGTCGGTGCGGTGAACGCTACCGCGTCACGAGGGGGTCGTCGACCGCGGGCGGCTCGACGCCGCCTTCCAGAACGAGCGGTAGTTCGGGTACTCGATCGCCGGGGTCACCCACCCCGAGGCGACCAGCTCGTCGTGCAGTCGCGGGAGGTTGCGCCAGGGCACGCCCATGTCGACGTGATGAGCCAGGTGCCACCCCGTGTTGTACGGCACCATCCAGTACCGGGCGAACCAGGTCTGGCGGATGACATGGGTCGTCTCACGACGATCGGCCGACCGCTTCATGCCGCCGTGTTCGGCGATCGAGCGCAGCCGGTTCGACACCTTCCACAGCGTCGACCACGACAGGATCCAGACCAGGTAGGCGAACGGCCGATCGAAGGCGATCGCCAGCCCGAGCAGCACGATGTGCATGGCGAGGATGTAGCGGGCCTCGACACGGCCGTGGCGCAGCGAGTAGTAGAGCCCCTTGAAGTTCTTCCACGCGCTGTTGCCGGTGGCATCGCGCCGGAGCTTGCGGTGCCAGGAATCGCTCGTGATCGGGTAGCCCGAGTAGAGCGCGAGGTCGGGCTCGTCGGGGCCGAGCTCGTCGCGGTGGTGGGCGAAGTGCGCCCGGCGGTAGGCCAGGGTCGCCTGGTACGACGGGTAGCCGAGCATCCAACACCCGACGAAGTCGTTGACCTTGCGGTTGGTGAACAGCAGGCGATGTGCGGCTTCGTGGGCGAGGATGTTGAGACAGACGTGACCGCGCGTCATGAGCACGAAGGCGATCAGGTACGCCCACCACGTGTTGACGACCGCCGCCGCGATCACGACGCCGAACGACTGTGCCCACGTGGACACCACCGCGACGGCATTGCGCCAGTTGGAGATCTGCCGCAGCTCGTCGCGCAGCGGCCGTGTCGGCTTGGCTCGCGCGTTGAGGCGCTCGGTCGGCAACACATCCGGCAGATCGGCGGCCGGCGGCACCATCCCGCCCGTTCCGGCCACCGGAGGGGCCGCATGACCAGCGTCGACGATCGCACTCTGCTCCACGTCGTCGATGTTACACTCTTGGATCGTTGTGATCAACTCGCGTAACAGTCGATCAGCACCCGAGAGCGCCGCCGCCCGCGCGGCGACGTTGGGGATGCGCCCCTTGTCGACCCGGTCCCTGCCGCTGTCCGTGTTGCTCGGGTCGCACCCGCCGCGGCTCCCGCTGTCGTCGCTGACCGGCTTCTGTGGACTCTTCGGCGTCCGTGCCGGCACCGTGCGCACCGCGCTCTCGCGCTTGGCGGCAGCGGACGAGGTCATCGCCGTCACCCGTCCGGATGGGAGCGCCGCGTACGAGCTCGCCGGCGCGCTGCTCGACCGCCAGCAGCAACAGGACGCCGGCCGGCTCGTCGCCGCCGCGACCTGGGACGGCGACTGGATCACAGCCGTCGTGATGGCCGAGTCGCGACCGGTCGCCGAACGGCGTCGGTTCAGGTCGCGGATGCTCGGTGCGAAGATGGGTGAGCTGCGACCGGACGTGTGGATGCGGCCGGCGAACCTCGGCGCACCGGCGGCCGACGCCGGGCTGATCGTCACCACCGGCCAGCTCGCCGGTCCCGATGCCGCCGACCTCGCCGCTCGGCTGTGGGACCTGCGCGCCATCGACGGCCGCAGCGCCACGCTGCTCGACGAACTCGTCGCCGACAACGGGACGGACCTCGGCACGACCTTCGTCGTCCTCGCCGCCGTGCTCAACCACCTCCGCACCGAGCCCCAACTGCCACCGGAGATCGCCCCGTCCTCAGGGGTCGGTGATGAGCTTCGCGCCGCCTACCGCGCCGCCGAGCAGCGGTTCCAGCGCGTGCTCGCCGAGTTCCTCGACGATCCGCACTGACCCGCTGCGCCGTTTCGGGGACCGATGCCGGGCCGCCCGGCGATGATCGGCCCCGCGAACTGCGAGCGGGTGCCCAGGCGAGCGAGGGCTCAGTAGAGCCGGGCGGTGAGTTGCCGTCGGTAGTCGGCGGTGCGCGGGTCGTCGGGACCCATCAGCTCGAGGATGTCGATGAACTGCTGGCGCGCATCGTCGTCACCCTTCACCCGGTCGAGCAGCGCGGCGAGCTGTTGGTCGTAGTCGTCCTGCGGCGCATCGCCCATCCGGGCCTTCGCCGCCACCCGCCGAGTCTCGTCGGACTCGGGGATCCGGGCCAGCAGCTCCAGCGCCTCGTCGGTGTTGCCGGCTGCCACGAGCAGATCGGCGAGCTTGACGGTCGCCTCCTCGTTCATCGGGTCCATCGACAGCGCCAGCCGGAGGCTCGCCTCGTCGCCGGCGGCCACGAGATCGCTCACGGCCTGCTCGTCCTGGCTCGGGAGCAGGTTGTCGACGAACTGCTGGACGGCGTGCTCGGGGTACGCACCCATGAACCCGTCGACCACGGTGCCGTCCTTCATCGCGTAGACCGCCGGGATCGACTGCACGCGGAACGCCTGGTGGAGCCCGGGGTTGCTGTCGACGTCGACCTTGGCGAGCACGACCTTGCCGTTGGTGGCGTCGATCACCTTCTCGAGGATGGGACCCAACGTCTTGCAGGGTCCGCACCACTCGGCCCACAGGTCGACGACGACAGGCACCTCCTTCGACTTCTCGAGGACGTCGGTCTCGAAGGTCGCGTCGGTCACGTCGATCGCAGGCATGCCACCCACGCTACCGACTGGTCCGCTCGCTACGTTTGGGAGGGAGATGGACGACACCACCCCCGACCCCGCCGACCTGTTCGACGACCTCGATGTCCCCGGCATCGACGTCCCCGCCGTCACCCGATGGCTCCTCGCCAACGTCGACGGGAGCGCCGCACCCTTCCGCTTCGACGCGATCGCCGGCGGCCACTCGAACCTCACGTTCGCAGTCACCGACGGCAACGGCGCCAAGTACGTGCTCCGCCGCCCGCCGCTCGGCCATGTGCTGGCCAGCGCCCACGACATGGGTCGCGAGCACCGGATCATCGCCGGGCTGCAGCGCTCGGCCGTGCCCGTCCCGCCCGCACGCGGGTTCTGCGACGACACGTCGGTGATCGGCGCGCCGTTCTACGTGATGGACTTCGTCGACGGCCACGTGATCCGCTCGGCCGAGGGCGCCGACGTGCTCGACGACGCCGCCCGGGCCAACGCCAGCCGGTCGATCGTCGACACGATGGCGGCGATCCACGCCGTCGACCTCGACGACGCCGGACTGTCCGACCTCGGCCGACACGAGGGCTACATCGCCCGCCAGTTGAAGCGCTGGTACTCGCAGTGGAACCAAGGCAAGACCCGAGAGCTGCCGGCGGTCGACCGCGTCCACGACGCGCTCAGCGAGCGGATCCCCGACCAGGGGCCGGCGTCGATCGT
>CAYGLH010000226.1:0-6095 GCA_964350535.1 uncultured Ilumatobacteraceae bacterium | reverse complement strand
ATCAGATGCTCGACGGCGGGCGTGCCGCCGCACGCGAGCGCGTAGGCGTACGGGCGCCCGACGCCGACGGCCGTGGCGCCGAGGGCGACCGCCTTCAGCACGTCCGGGCCCGAGCGCACCCCCGAGTCGAAGATCACCGGCCGGTCGCCGACGGCATCGACCACGGCCGGCAGGCAGTCGAGGGCCGGCAGCCCGCCGTTGGCCTGACGACCACCGTGGTTCGAGCAGTAGATGCCGTCGGCGCCGACGTCGATCGCCCGGCGCGCATCCTCGGCGTCGCAGATCCCCTTGATCATCACGGGCAGATCGGTCAACGAACGGATCCACGCGAAGTCGTCCCAGGACATGCGCGGATTGCCGAAGATGGTCGCCCACAGTCCGGTCGCCGCCTCGACATCGTCCTCCGGCGGTCGCTCCAGCTTCGCCCGGAACACCGGATCGGTGAAGTAGTTGGCGAGGCACAACCCTCGCAACTGCGGAAAGCTGGCGATGCTGAGATCGCGGGGGCGCCAGCCGAGCGTGAGCGTGTCGACCGTGACCACGATCGCTTCCCAGCCCGCTGCCTCCGCACGTCGCACGAAGCTCTCGGTGAGCTCACGGTCGTTCGGTGGGTACAGCTGGAACCAGCCCGGTGTGTCCCCCAGCGCGACGGCGACGTCCTCCAGCGGGTCCTCCATCAGCGTCGACGCGACCATCGGGACGCCGGTCGCCGCAGCGGCACGGGCGGTGGCGAGGTCGCCGTGCCCGTCGTCGGCACACAGCGCGATCACCCCCACCGGGGAGAACACCAGCGGCGACGGGATCGTTGCGCCGAACACCTCCACCGACATGTCGCGTTCGCTGCCGCCGACCAGCATCCGCGGCATCAGGCCCCATCGAGCGAACGCCTCCACGTTGGCGTCCTGGGTGCGCTCGTCCCCGGCTCCGCCGGCGACGTAGGACCACACCTCGGGGCTCATCGCCGCCTCGGCCCGCCGCGCCCACTCCGCGAACGACATCGGGAACTCGGGTCGCTCACCGGTCAGCCCCGCGAAGTAGATTCCCAACTGCCAGTCACCGTGGTTCGCCATCGTCATCCCCTCGTTCGTCGTCGACGACGGCCGAGTCTCGCGGCCTCTCGCATCGTCGTCCACTTCGATGGGTCCGCGACGACGGTCGGTCGGCGGCGTCGAGCAGGCCGCGCTCGAGCGCTCGCGGCACCACCGCTGCGGCTCGTCCGCTCCGGCGGACCCCGGTCCGACGCGTGAGTACCCTGTCTCATCGGGGCATGTGGATGCGATGACCACGGCGACGCAGCGGTACCGGCACGCGGAGCGAGCGCTCTGGGCGCACGTCGGTGTCACCCCGGTCGAGCGATGGGTGACGCTGCCGGCCGGCGCCCGGGTCCGGGTGCAGGAGATCGGCGAGGGCCCGCCGTTCGTGCTGCTGCACGGCGCCTCGGTCGCCGGAGCGTCCTGGGCCACGCTCGCCGCCGCGCTCAGCGACGTGCGCTGCATCCTCGTCGACCGGCCCGGCTGCGGGCTCTCCGACCCTGCACCGGGCGGGCGGTGTCGATGGTGTCCGCCACCTCACCGACCGACTGCTCGGCGAGCTCCTCGACGGACTCGAGCTCGCCACCGCTGCCGTCGGCGCGACCTCGCTCGGCGGCTACTACGCCCTCCGGGGGGCCGCCCTCGTACCGGACCGCGTCACGAGGCTCGTCGAGTACAGCTGGACGGTCGGCGCACCGATCGCCCACCCGCCGCTCGCCGTTCGCGTCGCGGCACTGCCAGGCGTCCGGTCGATGATGGCGCACATCCCGATGAGCCGGAGCATGGTCCGGCGCGTCCTGCGCGACTTCGGCCTCGGGCGAGCGATCGATTCGGGGGCGTTCGGCGACGCCGAGCTCGACTGGGTGCACGCACTCCTGCGCCACACCCGGACGATGAAGAACGACATCCGGTCGTCGCCGCAGATCGTCCGGCCGTTCGCTGGCCAGAACGACGCCGTCCTGTTCGACGACGAGGTGCTGGCCCGGTTGACGATGCCGCTGCTGTTCCTGTGGGGCGCGCACGATCCGAACGGCGGGGTGGACGTCGCACACGAGTTCACGGCACGTCTCCCGAGCGCGGAGCTGATCATCCTCCCCGACGCCGAGCACGCCCCGTGGCTCGACGACCTCGCCATGTGTGTCGACGCGACGCGGTCGTTCCTCACCGGATAGGTCGCTCAGCGCCGACGTCGGAGCTCGGCGGCCAAGCCCGGAGCCGACCACCCCTTGTCGGCGGGGTTGAGGTCGGTGCCGGGTGGCACCACCTCGTCGATCGCGTCGAGCACCTCGACGTCGAGACGGATGTCGACGGCGGCCAGCAGGTCGTCGAGCTGCTCCTCGGTGCGCGGGCCGAGCAGCGTCGACGTGACCGCCGGATGCTCGATGTTCCAGGCCAGGGCGAGTTGCGTCAGCGTCAGACCGGCGCCCCCGGCGATCGTGGCCAGCGCCTCGACCGCGTCGAGCTTGCGCTCGTTGTCGGCGTCGAAGTGGTCCGGGTTCGTCGATGTTCGCGAGTCGGCGGGCGCCTCCGAGCCACGGCGGTACTTGCCCGTCAGCCAGCCGCCTGCCAACGGACTCCAGGTCACGACGGCGACGCGGTGCCGGCGGCACACCGGCAGCACGTCGCGCTCGATGCCCCGGCACAGGATGGAGTAGGGCGGCTGCTCCGTGTGTGGTGCTGCCACACCACGGCGGTCACTCGCCCAACACGCCTCCACCAACTCCTCGGCGGGGAACGTGGACGTGCCCCACGCGAGGATCTTGCCCTCGCGGACGAGGTCGGTCAGCGCGTCGACCGTCTCCGCGATATCGGTCGCAGGGTCCGGCCGATGCACCTGGTAGAGATCGATGCGGTCGGTGCGCAGGCGCCGCAAGCTGTCCTCGACGGCGCGACGGATCCACCGGCGGGAGTTGCCGCGATGGTTCGGGTCGTCGTCCATCGCGTTGTGGAACTTCGTGGCCAGGACGACCTCGTCCCGCCGCTGCGCGAGCGCGGCGCCGACGATCTCCTCGCTCTCGCCGAACGCGTACACGTCGGCGGTGTCCACGAGGTTGATGCCGGCGTCGAGCGCCCGGTTGATGAGGCGGTCGCAGGCGGCGTGATCCGTGTTGCCCCAGGCGCCGAGCACCATCGTGCCCAGACCGAACCGCGAGACCGTGATCCCGGTCCGTCCCAGCGTCGTGTACTCCATCGTCGGTCGCTCAGTGGGCGTCGTGGTGGGGCCATGGGTGGGGCACGTCGATGCCGGCGCGAGCGAGCAGGGCGCGCCGGCGTTCGGCCGCTGCCTCGGCCAGGGCGGCGGTGTCGACGGTGGTGACCCGGCCGTCCGCAACGACGTGCCGGCCGGCCACGAACACGTCGCGCACGCTTCGTCCGTCGGTGCCCCACACCAACTGCAAGCCGACGTCCCCGCGCGGTGTCCAGCCCGGCGTGTCGGTGCGATGGACCACGAGGTCGGCTTGCTTGCCGACCTCGATCGACCCGACGCGATCGGCCATCCCGATCGCCTCCGCGCCGTCGATCGTCGCCAAGCCGAACACTTCGTGGGCACCGAAGCGCATCGGGTCGACGCGCGCGTCGCGCGCCAGCCCGGCGGCGAGCGCGGCCGTGGCGAGGACGTCGATCGAGTCACCGGCGTTGGCGGCGTCGCATCCGAGCGCGACGCGACCGCCGCGCTCGACGATCTCGGCGTGGCGACCGTTGCCACTCACGCCCTGCCCCAGTCGCAGGTAGGCCCATGGGCAGTAGGCGATCGCCGTGCGGGACGAGAGGATCAGCTCGACCTCCTCGTCGTCGAGCCACACGCCGTGGGCGAGCAGCAGGTGCTCGCCGAGCACGCCGAGCGCATCGAGGTGGGCGACCGGCCGGCGCCCGGTGCGGGCGAGATAGCTCTCGGGATCGGCCGACGTCGGCGAGAGGTGCATCGTCATCCCCGTGCCGTGTGCCCGAGCGAGGTCGGCGGCACCCGACATGAGCTCGTCGGAGGCGAGGTCGTGGCCGACGAGCGTCACCCAGCCCTCGACGAGGCCGCCGCCCGGGTAGCGGTCGACGATGTCGGCCTGGCGGGCGAGCACCTCACGGGCCGGTGCGGCGTAGGGGGCGTCGTCGACGTCCCACCCCCACACACCGACCGTGCCACGGACGCCGGCGCGTCGCAGCCCCGCCGCCACCCTGTCGGCGTCGGCGACGGTGCCCGCCTCGACGAGCGTGGTCACGCCGTTCGTCAGCGCCTCCACCGCGGTCAACGTCGCAGCCAGTTCGTCGTCGTCAGGGCCGTGGGCATCGTGGATCGGCACGGCCCAGCCGAAGATCGCGTCCTCGGACTCGATCAGGTCGGGGATGCACGAGTGCACCAGCGGATCGCCCGTCGAATGCTGGTGGGCGTCGATCATCCCCGGCGTGACGACACATCCTGCGGCGTCGACCACCGCTGCAGCCGGATGGGCGGCACGCAGCGCCGAGGTGGACCCGACCTCGGCGATGCGATCGCCGTCGATCAACACCGCGCCTCCGAGGAGCACATCGCGTCGGGCGTTCATCGTCACGACGTCGCCCCCGCTGAGGAGGACCCGTCCGCCTGCGTCCGACACTCCGGCTGCTCCCCCGTGGGCCACGGTCAGGTGAGACCGCGGACGAACGGTTGGGCGAGCGCACGCGGCTGACGCACGCGCGTGGCGAACGCCATCACGACGATCAGCGCGACGAGGTACGGCGCCGCATCGAGGATGAACGGATCGATGTCGTACCCGTTGACCGAGGTGGCGATCGTGAGTGCTTCGACGAACCCGAACAACACACAGCCGACCACGGTGCCTCGGAGGGTCCACCCGCCGAAGATGACGGCGGCGATGGCGATGAACCCGCGCCCGTTGATCATCCCGGGCTGGAACGTGCCCACCTGGCCGAGCACGAAGAACGCTCCACCGAACCCCGAGGTGACCCCGCAGATGATGATCGCTTGGCGACGGCGCCGGTTCACGTGGATGCCGGAGACGTCGGACGACTGGGGGTTCTCTCCGACGGAGCGGATCTCGAGGCCCATCCGGGTGCGGAACACCACCCACCACAGCGCCGGCACCAACGCGTACACGAGGTAGCCGGGCCACGGACGAGCGAACAGCGCCTCGCCGACGAGGGGGATGTCCGCGAGCAGGGGGATGCGAACCACGCCGGCCCGTGCCGGGCCGAGGTCGATCGAGCTCGAGAGGAACGCGGTGAGACCGAGGACGAGCACGTTGAGCGCCAAGCCGACGACGAACTGGTTGGCGGTGAGGCGGTGCGACAGGTTCGCCTGGATCAAGGCGATGACCACGCCGAACACCACGCCCACGACCAGTCCCGCAGCAGCGTTGGCGATGATCTCGTGCCCGACGACGGCACCGAACGCTCCTGCCAGGAGCATGCCCTCGACCGAGATGTTGAGGGTGCCGGCGCGCTCGGCGACCCACTCGCCGGTGCCGGCGAACAAGAACAGCACCGACAGTTGGAACGCCGAGATGTAGAGCGACTCGGTGGTGAAGAGCGTCCAGAGGGCGTCGAAGAAGTCCATCAGGCCATCGCGCCTTCCAGGTCGGTGGTGCCCACTCGACGGGCGCGGCGCTGGTCGCGCAGCGCCAGCAGCGCCGGAGCCAGCAGCAGCGCGAGGACGAGCAGCGCCTGGGTCACATCGGTCATCTTGCGATCCACGCCGGTGGCGGCGAGGAAGCTCGAACCGGTGCGCAGCATGGCGAAGACGAGCGCCATCGGGATCGCCAGGCCGATCCGGTTGCGGGCCAACAGCGCGACGAGCAGTCCGTCCCAGCCGAAGTTGCCGGCGAAGCCGAACACCAGCCGGTCACCGGTGGCGCCGCCCTCCAGCATCACCGCGCCGGCGAGCCCCGCCGTCGCACCGGACCCGATGAGCACGGCCGCGGCCAGCGGCTTCTGGGCGACGCCGAAGCGCTGCGCCGCACGCGGGTTGAGGCCGAGCACGTCGACGCGGGCGCCGAGCATCGTGCGGGCGACGACCCACATCGCCAGCAGGGTGAGACCGAGAGCCAGGAGGAACCCGCTGTCGACGGCGTT
>CAYGLH010000225.1:0-6124 GCA_964350535.1 uncultured Ilumatobacteraceae bacterium | reverse complement strand
GTCGCCGGGTCCATGCCGGAAGCGAACATCGCCGGCAACACCTACGACAAGTACGGATCGACCAACCCGGTCGAGCGTCGCCTCATGGACGGGTTCCTGGCGGCGTTCGACCGGATGTTGGTCGACGTGGAGCCGTCCGTCGTCGTCGAGGTCGGCGCGGGTGAGGGACGGATCACCGAGCGCCTGCGGCAGCGGTTCCCGGCCGCCCGGGTGCTCGGGCTCGACCTGCTCGACGAGGGATTGGCCGACGAGTGGGCCGACGGCCCCGGGGCGATGCTCTTCGGCGACGCCACCAACCTGCCGATCGCGACACGCAGCGTCGACCTGGTCGTCGTGCTCGAGGTGCTCGAACACATCCCGCACCCCGGGCGGGCCCTCGCCGAGATCGACCGCATCTGCGGCGACGAGGGCGTGGTCGTCGCGTCGGTGCCGCGCGAACCGATCTGGCGCGCCGGCAACCTCGCCCGCGGCCGGTACGCACGTCAGCTCGGGAACACCCCCGGCCACCTGAACCACTGGTCCAAGCGGGGCTTTCGCGACTTCGTCGGCTCCACGTTCGCCGTCGACGACCTGGCGTCACCGCCGCCCTGGACGATGGCCCGCCTCCGACCCGTCCGCGCCGCCCGGCCCGTCCGGGCCTGACGAGCCCTCCGACCCGTCCGCGCTGTCCGCGCTGTCCGCGCCGCCCGGCCCGTCCGCGCCACCCGGCCCTGACGAGCTGCGGCCGGCGATCTGCCGCATCGTCGTCGTGGCCGCTGCCACCAGGAAGGGGAGCGCGAGGTCGGCGACGACGAACACGACGCGGGCGGCGAGGGCGATCGACGCGGCGGTGGCGCTGCCGAGCTCCGACTCGGTGAGCACGACGAAGGTCGCCTCGCGCACCCCGAGTCCGCCCGGCGCCGGGAGGGCGAGGAACCCGACCAGCCACGAGGCCGTCGCGGCGGCCGCGACGAGGAACACCGGTGCGTCGCCGTCGATGGCGGACGCCACGGCGACGGTGGCGCCGGCGATCACCAGCCACACCCAGATGCCGCCGAGCAGGTAGCGGATCGCCTCGGGGCGCGTCGGGATGCGCACGGTCGGCGTCCGCCGGTGGAGCACACCACGCAGCACGCGGGGCTCGAACACGACGAGCGTGCCGACGATCGCCACCGCCGCGACCACGGCGCTCGGACCGCCCCCGCGCGCCGGCACCGCCATCGCCGTTGCGGCGATCGCCGCTGCGCCGTAGAGCCCGATCGTGGCCAGCAGCACGCTCGCGTAGCCCACGCTGCGCGCGATCCCGTCGCGGGTGGCGAGCTCCGCCTGCCCGATCACGTGCCAGATCCCACCGGGCACGTACTTCCCGAGCTGCCCGCGGGAGAACCACCGCATCGCCGACGGGCGATCGGCCTCGGCGCCCAAGAGACGCAGGCAGCGGAACCACCGCAGCCCGACGCCGGTCATGCCGACGACGGCGGCGATCACGGCGGCGACGATCCAGCCCGGCGATGCGTCGGCCAGCAACGGCTCGACGTCGTCCCAGTCGTCGGCGAGGCGGCGGACGACGAAGAACAGGCCACCCGCCGTGAGCAATGTGCCGATCGCCAACGACAGCAGTTGCCGCCAGCCGAGGGTCGGCGAGCCCGACCCGGACGCGGTCAAGGTCTCCGATCCCGGTGCGCCGGGAGCTCGCCGACGTCCGCCTGCGGCCCCGGATGGCGCGCTGCCGCGGCGTCGTCGTAGCGCCGTCGCCGCTGCTCCACCCGGATCGACGACAACAAGCGTCGGTTGTTGGAGAGGCTGTCGGCGAGGAAGGCCACCGCCCACAACTGCATGGCCACGAGCACCGCGCCGAGCCCCGTGAGCAGGCCGGGCAGGCGGCTGGCGTACTCGTCGGCGAACAGGAAGTACAGCGCCCACCGCACGAGCATCACGACCCCGAAGAGGAAGGGGACGAGCCCGACGGCGAAGAAGAAGCGGAACGGCTTGTACAGCACGAAGCTGCGCACGATCGTCTGGGCGGAGCGCACGACGTATTGCGGGATGCTGCGGACCAGCCGCGACGGGCGCGTTTCGCGGTTGACGCGGATCGGGACCGAGTCGACGGTGAGCCCCTCCCACCCCGCCTGGATGAGCGTCTCGAGCGTGTAGGTGTAGCGCCCGAACACGTTGAGGCGCAGCGCCGTCTCCCGGCTCATCGCCCGGAACCCACTCGCCGCGTCGCGCACCGGCGTCCCCGAGAAGCGCCGCACCACCCAACTGCCGATCCGCTGCAGGCGCTGCTTGAGCCGGGAGAACTCGCTGATCGATTCGATCGGCCGCTCGCCGACCACCAGGTCGGCACGTTTGTCGAGGACAGGACGGACGAGGTCGGGGATGCAGTCGGCGTCGTACTGGTTGTCGCCGTCGGTGTTGACGATCACGTCGGCGCCGTGCTCCAACGCCGCATCGAGCCCGGTGAGGAACGCCGCGGCGAGCCCGCGGTTCGTGTCGTGCCGGATCACGTGGTCGACGCCGAGGCGCCGGGCGACCTGTTCGGTGTCGTCCGAGCTGCCGTCGTCGACGACCAGCCACTCGACCGAGTCGACGCCGTCGACCTGGCGCGGGAGGGCGCCGATCGTGGCAGGCAGCGTCTCGGCTTCGTTGTAGCAGGGAACCTGGATGATCAGCTTGAGCCCCGGGCGGGTCATCGATCGGAAGCTACTCGCTGGTGCCGTCGGGGCCCGGGAGGCGCCACAGGATCCACGTCGGGTCCGACCACACCTCGACCATCCCGAGCGCACGTGCCTCGTCCGGCTCCATGTCGGATTGGGCATAGCCAGACCCCCGCCACTGCGCGAAGTAGTCGGCGTTGGCGAGCACCCCCTCGATGCGCATCGTCTGGATCGCCCGTCGATCGGTGAGCAGCGTCATGGTGCGGGCGCGGTAGAAGGCGATCGTGGCATCGGGCGGCGTGTGCGTGCGAACGGCGTCGTACACCGGCACGACCACCGGGTGTGTGGGTCCCCACTGGACGTGGCCGTCGGCGTCGAAGCTTCGGGCGTCGCGCACGTCGCCGGCCAGCACGACGCCGTGGGCGCCGATGAGGATCACCAAGGGAGCCAGCGCCGTGGCGAGTCCGAGGCGGTGGCGGTGGCGGAACAGCGGCGGCACGAGGCCGGTGAGCGCGGCGGCCACGAAGTACAGGATCCACGGCGTCACCTGCAGCCAGTACCGACCGACCTCGCGGAAGTGCGTCCCGATCGTCAGTGAGGAGAGCACGACGAGGACGATGATCGGGAGGTCGGCCGGCGCTCGTCGTCGGAGCCCGATGACCGCTCCGACCCCGGCGAGCGCGAGGACGGCGATGCCGACCTGCGGACGCAGCCCGAGCGCGAGCTGGTCGGCCAGGTTGGCGGGCAGCTCTCGGAGTCGGTCGTCGACGTTGCCGAAGCTGTTGTCGTTGTCGGGGAGCAGCGTCGTGGGGAGCAGGAGCTGCCACGCGATGATCCCGCCGACGAACGCCAGGTGTGGTGTGAGCAGGGCGGGGACGAGCCCACGCAGGCGTGCCGCCAACGGCACCGTGGTCGGGTCGGCGCGGGTGCGGGCGACGTGGCGGGCGATGTGGTGGGCGAGGTCGAGCAACTGTGCCGCGGCGATCACCCCGATGAGCACGATCCCTTCGCGACGGACGTTGAAGGCGGCGGCGCCGAGCAGCCCCAGCACGACGAGCTGGCGGGTCGTGGCGCCGAGCAGGTCGCCGTGGGTGCGGATGCGGTCGTACCACCAGATCACGACGCCGACCACCGCCAGGTACGGCAGCTCGCTGAGCAGTTCGTCGGTGTGCTCGAGGTAGGCGGGGGCGGTGCCCACGACGGCGACCACGACGATCGCCGGCAGCCACCCGATGCGACGTCGCACGATCCCGTGCAGGAGCACGAGCCAGATGCACAGGGCGGCGATCTCGAGCAACTTGAGCCGTTCGTAGTCGAGGCCCCAGAACCGGACGAACGGCGCCAGCACCAACGGCCAGCCCCACGGGTAGCCCGGGGGGCTGAACTGCTGACCGGAGTTGATCACCGAGAAGCGGTTGTCGGCGATGACCGCAACGGTGTCCCCGTCGAACAGCGATCGCGCCTGCCGCAGGAAGAGGGCGAAGTCGTCGCCCTGGGTGTGGCCGTTCCGCTGCAGCAGCGCGGCCAACACCGCGACGCCGAAGATGACGGCACCGAGGATCCAGGTCTCGACGCGACGGGTCACCGGTGGACCTGCGACGGCGGGGGAGCTCCGGGCGCGATGCGCATCATGAACGCCCCAATACTTGCGCCTGATCCGGTGGAACGCTCGTCTTGGGGGTGTGATCCTGGTCGCGATTGAATGGGACCGTGATCTCCGATGCCCAGTGACGACGTGGCGCTCGCCGGCGCATTCGAACCGCCCACCGAGGAGCAGTGGCTGGCGGGCGTCCGCCGCGTGATCCTCAAGAACGTCCCGGATGCCGACGATGCGGCGTTCGCCGCGGCGTTCGAGCGACAGCTCGTCCATCGCACCGACGACGGGTTCGACATCCGACCCCTCTACACCGCCGACGACGCCATCGACACCGGTTTGCCGGGGTTCGCCCCGTACGTCCGATCGACCCGTGCGGCGCCCGTCCCGTGGGAGATCCGCCAGCGGGTGTGGGCCGACGTCGACGGGTCGGCAGCGGTCACGGAGCTCGAGTCGGGCGCCACGGGTGTCCTCGTCGAGCTGCCGGCCGACGCCGACGCCGACGTGCTGGCGGCGGCGCTCGACGGGGTGTATCTGGAGCTCGCACCGGTGTCACTCGCCACGCCCGTCGACGACGACGGCACCGCGGCCGCAGGCGGGCTGCTCGACCTCTGGGCTGCCAGCGGCATCGCCGCCGACGACCGCCGGGGGACGCTCGGCGTCGACCCGCTCGGTTCCTGGGCACGCACCGGCGGCGCGATCGATCTCGACGCGGCATGGGAGCGGGCTGCGGCCGTCGTCGGCCGGGCCGTCGCCGAGGCGCCGAACGCACGGACGATCGTGATCGACGGCACGGTCTGGCACGATGCCGGCGCCACGCCGGCCCAGGAGCTGGGCTGGACGATCGCCGCCGGGGCGGACGCCGTGCGCCGCCTCGTCGACGCGGGCGTCGCGCTCGGCGATGCCGTCGAGCAGCTGGAGTTCCGCTGGGCCGGCACCGCCGACCAGTTCGTCACCATCGCCAAGCTCCGCGCCGCCCGGCGCCTCTGGGCTCGTGTCGCGGAGCTGGCCGGTCTCCCCGCGGAGCAGCGGGGGAGTGTGCACCACCTCGACGGCTCGCAGGTGATGATGACCCGCTACGACCCGTGGGTCAACGCGCTGCGCTCCACCGTCGCCTGCTTCGCCGGTGCGATGGGCGGCGCCGACGCCGTCACCATCCGTCCGCACGACAGCCTGCTGCAGCGCGGCGGTTCGAAGCTCGGGCGGCGCGTCGCTCGCAACACGCAGACGATCCTGCAGTCCGAGAGCAGCCTGTCGCGCGTCGCCGACCCGGCGGGCGGCTCGTGGTACGTCGAGCAACTCACCGATCAGCTGGCGCAGACGGCGTGGGCCGCGGTGCAGGCGGTCGAGTCGGTCGGCGGCATCGCCGAGGCCGTGCGCAGCGGCACCATCGCCGGCGCGCTCGACGACGTGCTCGCCGCCCGGCGGCGCGACGTCGCCCGGCGCGTCCGTCCGCTCACGGGGCTCAGCGAGTTCCCGAACATCGACGAGCAGGCACCCCCGCCGATCGCATCGGAAGCGTCGGCGGACGCAACGACGACGACCGCCACGACGGCGTTCGCCCCGTTCGGGCTGCACCGGCTGGCCGACGACTTCGAGGCGCAACGCGCTCGCGCCGACGCGCAGGCGGCATCGGGCGAGCGTCCGACGCTGTACCTCGCGACGCTCGGGACCCCGGCGGCGTCCACGGCGCGGGCCACGTTTGCCAAGAACCTCTTCGAAGCGGCAGGTATCCGCACGATCGACGGGCCGGTCGAGGGGTTCGCCGACGCGCCCACCACCGTCGCCTGTCTCTGCTCGTCGGACGCCGTGTACGCCGAACAGGGCGCCGACGCCGCCGCCGCACTGCGCTCGCTCGGGGCGACGCGCGTCTACCTCGCCGGCCGCAAGCAGG
>CAYGLH010000224.1:0-6139 GCA_964350535.1 uncultured Ilumatobacteraceae bacterium | reverse complement strand
GTTCAACACGTTCTGCGCGCTGGGGTCGAGCTGGCTGAGCCGCACCGGGGTGTTCGGCGACGTGACCTCGTTGCCGGCGATCGGCTGGTCGCCGGTGTCGGTGAGCTGCACCGTGTTGGCACAGGGGGCGAGCGCCGCGCTCGCCGCTCGGAACTCGGTGTAGGCCGACGCGAAGTCGAACACCTGCGTCCAACTCTGGTCGACGGCGGAGGCGGCGGACTGCATCGTGTCGGAGTGGATCGCCGGCAGGGTGTTCGCGTTGCCGCCCTGCGGAACCACGCGAAGGTTCATCGGGGCGTTGTTCATGTCCGTGTCGAGGACGTCGGCGCCGGTGGGGTCGCCGAGCTTCACGTAACCCTGGTCGAGCAGCTGCAGACGACTGGCGCTGTTGGCGAAGTCGATCGCTCCACCGATGAGGAGTGAGATCCGATTGCTGTCGCCCGGCGCGATCGGGGTCTGCGCCGTGCCCAACATGATGTTGTACGTACCGAAGCTGAGATCGCCGCCGATGGCCGCCGGCCCCTCGGACTCGTCGGCGGCGAAGCGGGCATCGCCCTCGGTCACCACGAGGAAGCCCTCGGCGGGAGCGACCGGGTTGAACGGTGCCGCCTGGGCGAGCACCCGGCCCTGGTCAGCGCCCCCGTGCGCAGCGAGTCCCGCCACCCCGACCGCACAAGCTGCGGCGACTCCGAGGGCGGCGAAGCGGGCAGGTCGCGGGAGCATGAGCCGGGACCATAGCGTTGCACTCTGCGGTCCACCACACTGCGTACAGTTTGCGCGATGAAGCCGGGAAAAGTCGTTGCCCTCGTCGTCGGGATCCTGCTCGTCATCCCCGGCATCGCCATGTTGCTGGGGGGCACGGGCCTCACGATCGCCTACGGGGTGGCCCGCGACGATGACGGCTTCTTCGACTTCGATCTCGACCGGTTGCAGACGCCCACGCCGGCGATCGTCTCGGGCGAGATCGACTTCTTCTCCGAACCGGGCGACCCCGACTGGGTGATCGACGTGCTCGACCTCGACCTGCGGGTCACGGCGGGGTCGGTCGACGACGGTGAGCTGTTCGTCGGCATCGGACCGAGCGCCGACGTCACCGCGTATCTCGACGGCGTCGCCCGCGACGAGATCACCGACCTCGACGGCGGCGCGCCGGAGTACCGCCGCACCTCCGGCGACCGCCTCCCCGACGCGCCCGACACCCAGTCGTTCTGGGCCGAGCAGGCGTCCGGGATCGACCCCGTGCTGGACTGGGAGGCGGACGAGGGCGACTGGACGATCGTGCTGATGAACGCCGACGGGTCGGCCGGCGTCAGCGCCGACGTCGAGATCGGCGCCAAGTCGGGGCTCGTCCTCGCTGTGGCGATCGGGATGATCGTCGGCGGCGTGCTGATGCTCGGCCTCGGCGTGTTCCTGATCATCGTCGCCTTCCGCCGACGGGACGCCGCACCCGTCGACGAGCCTCCCCACGAGACCGTCGCCGGTGGCGACGAGTTGGTCACCACCACCGAGCACCCGGTGGCCCTCTCGGCGCGCATCGACCCCGACCTCTCGCGGTGGATGTGGCTGGTGAAGTGGATCCTGGCGATCCCGCACTTCATCGTGCTCGCCTTCCTGTGGTTGGCGGTCGTCGTCACCACGATCATCGCCGGCATCGCGATCCTCTTCACGGGGCGATACCCGAGCGGCCTCTTCGGGTTCAACCGCGGCGTGCTCCGCTGGTCGTGGCGGGTGGCCTACTACTGCCACTCCGGTGGGCTCGGCACCGACCGCTACCCCCCGTTCAGCCTCGACCGCGAGCCCGACTACCCGGCCGTCCTCGACATCGCCGAGCCGGGCGAGCTGTCGCGGTGGCAGGTGCTCGTCAAGTGGTGGCTGCTGGCGATCCCGCACTACGCGGTCATCGCGCTGCTCCTCGGCGGCGCGCCGATGGGGATGGACGACGTGGACGGCCCGTGGTACGGCGGCCTGCTCAGCCTGCTGGTGCTGATCGCTGCGGTCATCCTGCTCGTCACCGGCCGCTACCCGCGATCCCTCTTCGACCTCATCGTCGGCTTCAACCGCTGGATCGCCCGCGTCGGCGCCTACGTGCTGCTGATGACCGACCGCTATCCGCCGTTCCGCCTCGACCAGGGCCCTGACGAGCCGCGCTGGGGCGCTCCGCTGCCGCCGCCGTCGGCCGGTGACACCCCCGCACCGAGCGACGGGCCGGCAGCGACGACGCCGGCAGACGAATGACGGCGGCCAACTCGGGCGTCTCGATCACCCGGGACGAAGAGCTCCGCCCGACCTTGTCGCAGGTCGTGGTACGCGGGCTGGTGGTGCTCGTCACCAACGCGCTCGCGCTGTGGGCGCTCGACCCGCTGGTGTCGGGGTTCGACATGTCCGGCGTCGGTCCGTCGCTCCTGGCGGGCGCCGTGCTCGGCATCGTCAACGCACTGGTGTGGCCGGCGATCGCCTTCCTCCTCGTGCCGTTGTCGGTGCTCACCCTCGGCGTCGGTGCGATCGTCGTCAACGCGCTGGTGGTGTGGCTGGTCCTCGACCAGTTGCCGGGCGTGCGACTCGACGGGTTCGGCTCGGCGCTCGCCCTGACGGTCGGCCTCACCATCGTCACCACCATCGTCGACCGGTTGCTGGCCGTCGAGGACGACGCCTGGTTCGACCAGCGGATGGCCCGACGCGCCCGGCGCCGCGCCGACCAGGCCACGGTCACCGACGTCCCGGGTGTGGTGTTCGTACAGATCGACGGGTTGTCCGAACCGGTCCTCCGGCGGGCGGTGGCGTCGGGCGACGTGCCCACGTTGCACGGCTGGATGACCTCGCGAACTCACGACCTCCTCGGTTGGGAGACGGACTGGTCGTCACAGACCGGCGTGTCGCAGTGCGGGATCCTGCACGGCACGAACGGCGACATGCCCGCCTTCCGGTGGATCGAGAAGGACACCGGCACGCTGATGGTGTCGAACCACCCGAAGTCCGCGGCCGAGATCGAGCGACGCCACAGCGACGGTCGCGGGCTGCTCGCCCATCACGGCTCGAGCTACGGCAACCTCTTCAGCGGCGACGCCGAACGAGCCGTCCTCACGATGAGCGGTGCGGGACGCGTCAAGGAGGGCAAGATCGGCGCCGGATACGGCCGCTACTTCTCGCGCCCGTCCAACGCGATCCAGACGCTGCTCGGCGCGGTCGCCGACATCGGCCGGGAGCGGCGCGCCGCGCGCGATCAGCGACACCGCGACGTGCAACCGCGGGTGACGCGCACGTTCACGTACTCACTGCTGCGGGCGTTCACCACCGTCGTCAGCCGCGACGTGTGCGTCAACGGCATCCTCGGCGACGTCGCCGAGGGTCGCGGCGTGATCTATGTCGACCTGCTCGGCTACGACGAGGTCGCCCACCACTCCGGGCCCGAACGGGCCGACACGCTCGGCGTGCTGCGCGACATCGACCGCCAGATCCGCCGCATCGAGCGATCGTTCGCCTGGGCGCCGCGCCCGTACCACCTGGTGGTGCTGTCGGATCACGGCCAGACGCAAGGGCCCACCTTCGAGGACGAGTTCGACGAGTCGCTGGAGGAGCTGGTCGAGCGGCTGACGCGCACCGACGCAGTACGCGACCCCGACTCGGTCGCCGGCAACACCGAGTCGACGGCGTGGCTGCGCGGCACGCGCGGTTCGGGTGACAGCGCGGCCGATGCGGCGGTCGGGTCGGACGATCTCACCGTGCTGGCGTCCGGCGCGCTCGGTCTCGTGTACCTGCCGGGGCCGCGCCGCCGGCTCACCAGCGAGGAGATCGACGAGCGCTACCCGGAGCTCCTCGACGGCCTCCGCAACCACCCGGGCGTCGGGTTCGTCCTCGTCCGCTCGGACACCGACGGAGCCGTCGTGCTCGGTCCGGGCGGTCGTCGGCTGCTCGACCGCGCCGACGACGACCCGACAGCGCTGGAGGGCGACGATCCGCTCGCCGCCTTCGTCCCGACGGCGGCCGCCAAGATCCGACGTGTCGACGGCTTCCCCCACGTCGCCGACGTGATGATCAACGCCCGGTACGACCCGGTGACCGAGGAGATCTTCGCCTTCGAGCACCAGGTCGGCTCGCACGGGGCGCTCGGCGGCCCGCAGATGCATCCGTTCGTGCTGTACCCGGCAGGTTGGTCCCGGCCGGACGAGGTGATCGACGGGCCCGCCCACCTCCACCGGGTGCTGAAGGGCTGGCTGGCCGACCTCGGTCAGCCGGTCGGCTGACCGACCGCTTCGCCGTCGGTCGCCGGGCGGTCGGGTGCCGTTTCCTCCCAGTGCCGCTTCAGCGGGCGGTACAGCAGCGCGAGCAACGCCGTCGTGACCACCACCGACGCGGCGATCGAGATGATCGGCTTGTCCTGGATGACCGACGCCACGAGGTAGCTGAACACGCACGTGTAGGCGGCCCAGAAGACCCCGCCGATCGCATCCCACAACAGGAAGCGGGGATACGAGTACTTCGTGATGCCCATCGTGGCGCCGATCAGGAAGCGCAGGCCGGGCACGAACCGCCCGAACACGATCAGCGTCGGGGCGGTCGCGCTCATCACCTCCATCGAGCGGGCGACCTTCTCGTTCTCCTGGAGCTTGTCGACCCGCTCCGACATCGTCCGCCGCAGCACGGTGCGCGACAGCCAGTAGAGCAGCGAGTCGCCGATCACGGCACCGGCCGAGCCGGCGGCGATCAGCTTCCACAGCACGATCTCCGAGTCGCTCTGCGCCGCCAGGTTCGACCCGGTGGTGAGCAGCGACTCGCTCGGGAACACCGGGATCACGGCGTCGAGCACCACGAAGCCGGCGACGATCGCGTAGAGGTGCTCGACGTCGGACAAGTCGATCGCCGACACCGCGGCGGCGATCGTCGGCGCGACCCACAGCATCGCCAACAGCCCGAGCGCGGCGCCGAGCAGCACCCACGGGTTGGGGAGGCGGCGCCACCGGGTGGTGTCCGTGCGTTCGTCGTCGTCGGTGTCGGTCACGGAGGCTCCAGTCGCCGGTCGGGCGGCGCCATTCTCGCGCCGAACGGTGGTGCGCCCGTGTGATCTACCGTCGGCCGGACGAACCGCCAGGAGGAACCGATGCTCGAACAGACCGACCCGACGCCCATCCCCACGCCCATCTCCGTCGACGCCCTCGCCAGCCACTTCCAACCGTCGTCGCTCGAGACCTCCGACCTGTTGACCGCGGGGATCGCGATCCTCGCCGGGTTCGTGCTGGGGGCGCTCGCGCGGGCGGCGACCCGCCGCGGCCTCGGACGCGTGCGCGGCGTCGGGATCGAGACCGCCACGATCGTGTCGCGCGCCGTCGGATACCTGATCATCCTGCTTGGCCTGGTCGTCGGGCTGAGCGCCATCGGGCTCGAGTTCGGCCCGGTCGTCACGATCCTGCTGATCATCACCCTCGTGGCGATCCTGGTCGGGCGGCCGATGCTGTCGGATCTCGGAGCCGGCGTCGTGCTCCAGTCACGACGCCCGATCTCGATCGGTGAGGTGGCCCAGAGCTCGGGGCACGAGGGCGTCATCACCGACATCGACGGGCGCGTCGTCACCATCCGGACGTGGGACGGGTGGGACGTGAAGGTGCGCAACAGCGACGTGCTCACCGATCCGATCGTGACGGTCGGGGACCCGGGCCAGATCCGGGTCGAGTTCGAGATCGGGGTCGACTACCGCACCGATCTGGATGCCGCCGTCGGCATCGTCACCGACGTCATGATCGCCACGCCGGGGATCCTCTCCCACCCTGCGCCGACCACGATGGTCGACGAGTTCGGCGACTCGACCATCGTCCTGCGGTGCTGGTTCTGGGCCGACCCGGCACGCCGCTGGTTCGTCAAGGACGAAGCGATGCGGCGGGTGAAGCGGGCGCTCGACGAGCACGGCATCACCATCGCCTTCCCCCAGCGCGTCCTCCACACCGCCTGAGCCACCCAAACCCCAAGCCCCACGTTTCCGGGTCCGATCCCGGGCCGAGCGAGCACGATCGGACCCGCAAACCCCAACCCCCACGTTTCCGGGTCCGATCCCGGGCCCACCGACCACCATCCGACCCCCAAACCCCAGCCCTACGTTTGCAGGTCCGATCCCGGGCCGAGCGACCACTATCCGACCCCCAAACCCCAG
>CAYGLH010000223.1:0-6187 GCA_964350535.1 uncultured Ilumatobacteraceae bacterium | reverse complement strand
GCGGATCGGGCGCTGGACGAGCTGCGGGCGATCGATCCGATCGAGTTCGACGCCTGCGACGTCCGCCGCCTGTTGGAGGGCGTGGAGGGGCTGCGCCGTCGGGTCGAGGCCGCAGCCGTCGGGGTCGGGGGTCATGTGCAGACGGAGGCCCCGTTCGCCAAGCTGGGGATGCTGTCGGCGAAGGCGACCCTGAAGCATCTGGGCGGTGTGTCGGGAGCGGAGGCCCACCGACGCCTGCAGGTGGCGCGGTTCGGCCGCCGGTGCCCGGACTGGGCGGCGGCGCTCGCTGCAGGCCGGGTGGGGGTCGCCCAGTGCGAGTTGATGGCGCAGGTGGCTGCCGAGCGGGGCGTCGGCGATGAGGTGCTGGCGGCGTCGCAGGCCGACCTGTTGGAGGACGCGATCGAGTTGCCCTTCGACGAGTTCGAGGCGCGGCTGCGGAACTGGCGAGGCGAGGCCGATCCCGCCGGCGACGGTGAACGCAACGATCGGAACACTTCGGAGCGTGACGTCAAGCTCCGGCCCCGCCGCGAGGGCGGTTGGACGATCTCTGGTCGGCTGCCCGAGTTGGAAGGCGCCGAGCTGAACGAGATCCTCGGACGGTTCACGGAGGCCGAGTGGCACACAGACTGGGCCGACGCCCGGGCGCGGGTCGGTGCCGAGGCCACCCTCGCCGACCTCCCCCGTACCGAACCCCAGCGCCGCGCCGACGGGCTGCTCGCACTGGCCCGCGCTGCCGCATCGGCCCCTCCCGGGCAGGCGCCGACCGCCACGATCAACATCCTCATCGACCAGCAGACCTTCGAGGACCGTCTCGCAGGGGCGGACCCCGATCCTGGGCGCTACCGCGACATCGTGTGTCGCACCCAGGACGGTCGGCGGGTACACCCCCACGACGTGATCAACCGGGCGCTGGTCGACCATGTGCGCCGAGTCGTGCACGACAGCGGCGGCACGGTGATCGATCTCGGACGGCGCTCACGACTGTTCCGGGGTGCCGCCCGCGATGCGGTGATGTTGCTCGCCACGCACTGCGTGTGGGTCGGCTGCGATCGGCCCGTCGCCTGGTGCCAAGCCGACCACACCCGGAGCTGGCGGGCTCACGGCGCCACCGTTCCACGCAACGGAGCACCGCTCTGCGGTGCCCACAACCGTCTCAAGGAACGTGGCTACACCCTCCGACGCGACCACCACGGCCACTGGCACACCACTCGCCCCGACGGCCACGAGATCACCTGACCGCCCACCGACTACGGTCGCGGGCGCGTCGAGGGGGTACGGACATGCAGTGGGAGATGGTCGACGAGGGCTGGGGCCGACGGGCGGTCGAGTTCGCCACCACCACCGAGCCGGCGAACTGCCGGGAGTACACCTTCGTCCATCATCGGCTGCGACTCGACGAGGGCGACCGTCTGCTCGACATGGCGTGCGGCGCCGGGTTGGCGATCGAGCTGGCCAGCCTGCGCGGTGCGATCTGTGCGGGGATCGATGCCTCGGCCCGGCTGGTCGCCGTCGCCCGCGATCGCAACCCGGACAGCGACGTGCGCGTCGGCGACATGGGCGCGCTGCCGTGGGACGACGAGTCCTTCGATGTCGTCACCAGCTTCCGCGGGATCTGGGGCACCACACCCGCCGCGGTCGAGGAGGCGCACCGCGTGCTCGTTCCTGGTGGCCGTCTCCTGATGACGGTGTGGGGCAACGTGGGCAAGTCCCCCGGCGCCTGGATGATGGCGCCGTTCCTGTGGGCCGCGGAGCAGCAGGTCGAGCACCAGGCCGAGATGGTCTCGCTCGGCCGGCCCGGTGTCGGCGAGCGATTCCTCGAAGCGGCCGGCTTCGACGTCGCCGAGCGCTTCGAGGTGCCGTTCGCCTTCGAGTACCCGGACCCTGGCGCCTATGCCCGTGGCATTGCCAGCACCGGGCCGGCGTACGAGGCGATCCAGAGCATCGGCGACGCCGCGTTCATCGAACGGGCGACCGAGCTCGCGACGGCGTACGTGCGCGACGGCCTCCCCCTACGCGGTTCGGTGCAGCTGTTCGGCTACCTGGGAACGAAGCGCTGAGCGCCCACTCAGCGCAACTCGTACATCTCGTAGATCAACGAACCCGGCTGCGGCATGTGCCCCTTGGCGACCGCTTGGATCCGATTGATCCACGAGTAGCGCTCGTCACCGGTGTGGAACAGCGGCGTCGCGTACACGGTCATCGTGTCGAGCTGGATGCGACCGGTGTAGGTCACATGGATCACGGCACCGTCGTCGGTCTTCACCGTCACCTTCACGTCGAGCGTGCCGTACCCCTCGGGTGACAACTGCAGCCAGTCGGCCGCGGCGTTGCCGAACAGATCAGCGCCGAGGCGGTCTCCCTCCAGGCGAGCTCCGGTCACCTCCGCGATCGTCAGCGTCGGCGACACCGACACCGGGTCGGCCAGCGAGATCGTCGCGGTGCACAGCGGCACCAGCTCGAGTGTCATGTCGGTTCCTCCCCCGGAAGCAGTCGTCGCCGGTGATCGTACGTCGTCCGTGACGGTCAGGCGGGCTCGCCGTTCACGGTGGCGACGGTGTCGAGGAGTCGGGCGAGTTGGTCAAGGCGGTCGTGGTGGGTGGTGGCGTTGACGTTGAGGCGGATGGTGTCGACGCCGCACGCTCGGTAGCGGCGGAGCCGGTCGGCGACCGCCGCGTCGTCGCCGATCAGGTTGGTGTGCAGCCCGATCTCGATCGGGACACGCTCGCCCGCCGCATCTCGGTCACCGCTCGCCCAGAGCCGCTGGACCTCCTCGATCGCCTCGGCATGACCCTGGCGGGCGAACGCCTGGTTGTAGAAGTTCGTCGCGGTCGAACCCATCGCCCCGATCGTGAACGCGTACCCGGCGGCATGACGGCGACCGGCCGCCTCGATGTCGTCGGTGAACTCGAGCCCGGCCGCGACGGTGAGCTCCACATCGTCGAGGGACCGACCGGCGGCTTCAGCACCGTCGCGGATCGGGTCGAGGAACACCTCCGCAGACTCGGGGAGGAAGGCGGTGCCGATCCATCCATCGGCCATCGATCCGGTCAGCGCCAGGTTGGCGGGTCCCATCGACGCCACGTAGATCGGGATCGCCGCGCCGGCGACCGGCGAGCGCAGCGCCCTGCCCTGGCTCTCCGGCAACGGGAGCGTGTAGGTCGTGCCGGCGTACTCGAGGCGGTCACCAGCAGCGATGGTCCGGATGATGTCGATCGTCTCGCGGGTGCGCGTCACCGGTCGGTCGAACCGCGCGCCGTGCCAGCCCTCCATCACCTGCGGCCCGCTCGTTCCCACTCCCAAGATGAAGCGGCCGTCCGACATCGCCTGCAGCGCCAGCCCCGACATCGCCAGCATCGCCGGCGAGCGCGCCCCGAGCTGGACCACGCCCGTGGCGAGGCGCATGCGCTCGGTGATCGCGGCGAGGTAGCCGAGGGGCGTGAGCGCGTCGTACATCCACGCCTCGGGCACCCAGACCGAGTCGACGCCGAGACGCTCGGCGTCACGCACGAACTCCAATGCCTCCCGATCGGCGCCTGGAGGTGTGATCCCGATCCGCAGCGTCACGGACCCACGACCCCGCCGCTGGTCTCGGCGAGCTCCTTGATCCCCTCGACGGTGCGTTGCATGTTCGCCCTCCACTCACCGAGCCGACGAGCGACGATCTCTTCCTCACGATCGGGCATGCGTTCGATCGCCGGCGTCAGTCCCGATGGCGCCGGACCCATCTCGGCGCTGAAGCGCAGGCTCGACCGGCCATCGTCGACCGGTTCGAGATCGAAGCGCCACCGAGCGGCTTTGAACTCGACATCACCGACCGTCCACTCGAACACCCGCTCCGGCTCCATCGCCGTCACCGTGCACACGACGCTCCACTCGCCGACGACCTCATGACGGTTGTGCCCACGGAAGGTCGCCCCGACGGCCGGCCCGTCATCCAGCCACTCCGCTCGCACGAACTCCTCGGAGAACCGGCTCGGAAGATCGATGTCGAGCACCAACGGCCATACCGCCGACACCGGCGCGCCGACCTGCACCTCGACACTCTCCGCCGGCCCGTCCGCGTACCTCACCATTCTGGCCCCCTCAGCATGGGCATGTGCTAGCTGCTGCGCAGTCGGCCGTCAACGCGTGGGCGCAGAGGGACTCGAACCCCCGACATCTTCCTTGTAAGGGAAGCGCTCTAGCCAACTGAGCTATGCGCCCGGAACCTGCGAGCCTACCGAGGGTGCTGGGCGACGGGCTGGCCGACCGACGCAGGGCGGCGTGATCCGCTCCGGCACGCCGGCGACAGTCCGAGCGCTACTGCGGCGGGCCGCAGTCCGCATCGATCCTGGCGCGCAGGAGCTGGCGGAGGCGGCGCGCCACGGGGCCTGGCCGACCGTCGCCGACCGGGCGTCCGTCGAGCTCGACGGTCGGTCGGATCTCGGTCGTGGCGCTGGTGAAGAAGATCTCCTCTGCGTCGGCCAGGCGATCGACAGCGACCGGGGCTTCGACCACGTCGACGCCGTCGGCGATGGCGAGCTCGAGCAGGACGCTGCGCGTGACCCCCTCGAGGATCAGCCCGTCGGCGGGTGCGGTGTGGAGTCGTCCGTCCAGCACCACGAACACGTTGTTGTGCGTGCCCTCCGTGACCTTGCCGTCGCGCTGGAACACCACGTCGGTCGCGCCGGCGTCGAGCGCCGCCTGTTGGGCGAGCACGTTCGGCAGCAGTCCGGGTGTCTTGAGGTGCGGCCGGAGCCAGCGCTCGTCGGGAAGCGTGATGGCGGTGCCGCCTCGCTCGAAGTCCGCGTCCGTGCCGCGCGGGACCTCCTTGGCGAACGCGTACACGGTCGGCGCCACCTCGGGGTGGGGGAAGGCGTGCGCCCGAGGCGCGCTCCCGCGGGTGATGTGCATGTAGACGATGCCGAGCTCGCACGTCGCGAGCCCGTTGGCGGCGATGAGCTCGTCGTGCACCGGCACCAGCTGCTCGGGATCGAAGCGGATCCGCAGCGTGTCGAGCCCGCGTCGCAGCCGGGCGAGATGGCGGTCCAGCAGGAACGGCGTGCCGCGGTAGATCGGTGTGGCTTCGTAACACGCGTCGGCGAACAGGAATCCACGGTCGTCGACCGAGATGACGGCCCGGTCGGCGGGGAGGTACTCCCCGTTCAGGTAGACGATCCGCACCGGGGCGACGGTACCCGACCAGTAGCGTCACCGGCATGAGCACCCCCTTCCACGCCATCGACCACATCCAGGACGACGGGTCGCAGCTGCTCGACGCAGCGATCCGGGCGGGCCTCGACGCCGAGGTCACGTCGTGTCCCGGTTGGGACATGGGCGAGCTCGTCTGGCACATCGGGCGGGTCTGGGACACGTGGTCGTTCGTCGTGAGCGAGCGGGTGGTCACGCCGGACGGCATGGAGCCGCTCCGGCAGCGCCAGGTGCGCCCCGGCGACGACCTCTTGATCGACTGGGCGGCCGCCGCCCACACGGGCCTCGTCTCGGCGCTGCGCAGCACCTCGATCGACACAGAGGTGTGGACCTGGACCGGCGTCAACCAGGACGCCGGATGGGTGCGACGTCGCATGGCCCATGAAACGGCGGTGCACCGCTGGGACGCCGAACGCACGGTGGGCGACGACTACGACATCCCGATCGCGATGGCGGCCGACGGCATCGACGAGTTCCTGCAGTGGTTCTCATGGCGCGGCGAACGGGCCCGGCCGTTGCCCGGCACCGTGCACATCCACTGCACCGACACCGACCGTCACGTCGTGACGGGCAGCGACGACATCTCCGCCGCGCACGGCGAGTGGATCATCCGGCGGCTCGATTCCGACGGCATCGACATGGAGCACGCCCACGAGAAAGGCGATGTGGCGATCCGCGGCCGTGCCCGCGACATCCTCCTCTGGCTGTGGGGACGGGTCGGCGCCGACCAGCTCGAGTTCATCGGCGATCGCGAGCTCGCCGACGAGCTCGTCGGCGGCTCGCGCCGCTAGGTGCCCCCGACCGCTCGGTCGCCGTCGGCGCGCCGCTCGCGCACGAGCTCGTCGAGCAGCGATCGATGTGACGCGACCGCCGGCGCCCGTCGGGCGGCCGGGTCCATCACCACCAGCTCGCGATCGAAGACCTCGGTGACCACTCCCCCGGCTTCCTCGACGATGAGGCAGCCGGCGAGGTAGTCCCAGACGCCGCTCTCGCAGTG
>CAYGLH010000222.1:0-6190 GCA_964350535.1 uncultured Ilumatobacteraceae bacterium | reverse complement strand
AGGGCGGCGGCGACGTGCTCGACGAAGTCGCAGCGCCGTTCGGGGAACTTCTCCAGCACCTCGTCGACGATGCGCACCGCGGTGTCGTGCACATAGCTCTCGACCCGGTTGATCTCCTTGGGGGTGAACCCCTTCGACACGATCGAACGGAGCCGGAAGTGCTTCGGGTCGTCCATCGCGATCATCGAGCCGAAGAACTCGGCGATCTCGGGTGGCATGTCGCCGATGTTCGGGCCCTTGCCGGAGCAGAACAGCTGCGGGTTGCGGCTGACCTGCCAGATGTCCTCGTGCCGGGCGAGCGCCCAGTAGCCGGGCCCGCGCGGCAGCGGTGACTCCTCGAACTCCAGCTCCTCGAAGAAGGCGAGCCCGTCGAGGTCGCGGAGCGCCTTGAACGCGGCTTCGCGTTCGTCGCGTGGCCGCGTCCAGAAGCTCTCGAGGTCCGACAGGTCGAACGAGCCGACCTCCACCGTGGGAAGTTCCATGGCGCCGACTGTAGGTGCTGGGGCAGGTGTCGTCACGAGCGGTGCCACAACTTCTGTCACTCCCGGGACCGGCGTCGACCGATGTCAGGCCGTGAGGAGCGCGGCGCCGAGCAACGGTCCTGCGGGCCCGAGCGTTGCCCGACGGGCGGCGAAGGACAATTGGGGCGCGAAGCGGTCGAACGACGCCGCAGCCCCGCCGCCGAAGACCACGCGGTCGGCGTCGAGCTCGACCACGACGGGTGCCAGGAACGCCTCCAGTCGCCGCCCGTACTCGGCGAGCAGCTCGTCGCCGCGCCGGCCGGCGAGCTGGTCGACCAGCTCGAAGCGACTGACGCCCGCGAGCTCGGCGAGGCCACGCACCGAGAGCACGTCATCGGCCCGGCCGTGCGGGGTGGGTCGCATCGCCAGCTCGTCGACCGAGAGGTCGCCGACGTGCCGCACCGGGACCCCCGACGCCGTCAGGCACGAGCCGACCCCGGTGCCGAGCGTGATCGTGAGCACCCGCTCGGTGTCCGCTCCGGCACCGGCCACGGCCTCGCCGACCCCCGCCGCCTCCGCGTCGTGCACGAACACGAGTGGGCGGTCGCCGAGATCCGCGCGGCGACGCAGCTCGGGTTCGAGCGGGATGCCCTCGATCGCCTCGAACTTGTGGACGTCGGCCATGTGCGAGACGCCGGCGGCGTGGTCGAACGGTCCGGGTACGGCGAGCGCGTACCGATCGCACTCGCCGACCGCTCGCAGTGCGGTGGCGAGCTGCACGAGGACCACCTCGGCGTTCTCGTTCGACCGGGCGAGGATCGTCGGCCGCAGTTCGACCTCGTGCCCCGACACGACCCCGGACTTGATGTTCGTGCCACCGACGTCGAGGGCACCGACCGTGTCCATCGCCGGCACCGTACCGGTCGCGAACGCCCCGGTGGGCGATCGCTGCGCCCGATCGACCCGAGGACGGTGAGCCCCCGGCGATGCGACGAGAGGCTGCCGACCGCACCGGTCCAGATGTTGTACTGGTCGGGCGCGCGCACCATCCGTACGGTCGACGACATGACGACAGTGATCGACGAAGCGACACGGTCGGCAAGCGCTGACCACACCACCTGGATCGAGCGGGCGGAGGACCTCGGGCGCGAGCTCGCTCCGCTCGTGCGGGAGCACGACGCGCGCGGTGAGATCTGCCGGTCGGCGTTCGAGCGACTCCGGGCGACCGGCCTCACCGCTGCGCTCGTGCCGAGCGAGTGCGGCGGCGCCGGGATCGACCATGCGCTGATGGGCGATGTGCTGCGAACCCTCGCGCGGTACGACGGTCCCACCGCGCTCACCCTGTCGATGCACTCACACGTGCTCGGCCTCCAGGTGTGGCGGCATCGTCACGGGATGGACGCCGGCGCGGTGTTCGCCAAGGTGCTCGACGGCGCGCTGCTGATCAGCACGGGGGCCTCCGACTGGGTCGGGTCGAACGGTTCGACGATCCGGGTCGAGGGTGGATATCGCGTGTCGGCCCGCAAGGGCCCGGCGAGCGGATGTGAGGTCGGCGACGTGCTGGCGACGAGCGTTCGCTGGGACGACGCTCCGGACGGGCCGAGCGTCATCCACTGCTCGATCCCGATCGCCGCCGACGGCGTGTCGATCGACGAGACCTGGGACACGCTCGGGATGCGGGCCACCGGATCGCAGACGGTGGTGCTCGATGACGTCTTCGTGCCGGAGGCGGCGGTGTCCCTCGTCCGGCCCGCCGACCGCTGGCACCCGATCTGGAACGCCGTGATACCGACGGCGCTGCCCTTGATCATGTCGGCCTACGTCGGTGTCGCCGACGCCGCGATGGACGAGGCCCGGCGGTCGGTGGCGGGGCGGGAGGATCCGCACGTGGTGTCGACGATCGGCCAGATGGCGACCGCCCACCGCACGGCGGACGACCTGGTCGCCGCGATGTTCCTCGACGCGGGCGATCTCGCGTTCGACGCATCGGACGAGCTGTCGAGCCGGACGCTCGCCAGGAAGTCGGTGGCCACCGACGCGCTGATCGAGACCGTGCGGTTGGCGATCGAGGCCACGGGCGGACGCGGGTTCAGCCGCACCTCCGACCTCGAGCGGTGCTATCGCGACATCCACGGGGCGCTGTTCCACCCATTGCCGCGAGCGAAGCAGGGCGTGTTCAGCGGCCGGGTGGCGCTCGGGCTCGATCCCGTCTGACCAGGCGCTCCCACCGTCGGTGCGGCCCGGGTGGTTACCGAGCGGTAGGGTCCGGGGCATGACCGAAGCAGTGATCGTTGCCACCGCGCGCAGCCCGATCGGCCGTGCCAACAAGGGGTCGCTCGTCGACCTCCGCCCGGACGACATGTCCGCCCAGATCGTCCGTGCCCTCATGGAGAAGGTGCCGGCGGTGCAGGCGTCCGACGTCGAAGACCTGATCATGGGCTGTGGTCAGCCCGCCGGCGAGTCGGGGTTCAACATCGGGCGGATCGTCGCCGGGTTGGCCGGTCTCGACGACGTCCCGGGCGTGACCGTCAACCGCTACTGCTCCTCGAGCCTGCAGACGATCCGGATGGCGGCGCACGCCATCAAAGCCGGTGAAGGCGACTGCTTCATCGCCGCCGGCGTGGAGACGGTGAGCCGGTACGCATCGGGCGCCTCCGACACCGCCCCCAACCCGATCTTCAAGGCTCCCGGCGAGCGCACCGCGCTGCGGGCGCAGGGTGGCCAGCCCGAGTGGACGGCGCCCGAGGGTCTGCCCGACATCTACATCGCCATGGGCCAGACCGCCGAGAACGTGCGCGAGGTCGAGAACGTCAGCCGCGAGGAGATGGACGCGTTCGGGGCCGCCAGCCAGCAGCGAGCTGTCGCCGCCGTCGAGCGGGGGCACTTCGAGAACGAGATCACCCCGGTGACGCTCCCCGACGGCACGGTCGTCTCCACCGACGACGGGCCGCGCGCGGGCACCACCGCCGAGAAGCTCGCCGAGCTCAAGCCGGTCTTCCGTCCGGACGGCCAGATCACCGCCGGCAACGCCTGCCCGCTCAACGACGGCGCCGCCGCGGTGATGGTGATGAGCGACACCAAGGCCGCCGAGCTCGGCCTCACCCCGCTGGCCCGCATCATCGCCTCGGGGGTCACGGGGCTGAACCCCGAGATCATGGGCCTCGGCCCGATCGAGGCCAGCCGTCAGGCGATGGCTCGTGCCGGCATGGGCGCCGACGACATCGATCTCGTCGAGATCAACGAGGCGTTCGCGGCGCAGGTGATCCCCTCCGCCAAGCACCTCGGGTTCGGGCTCGACAAGGTCAACGTCAACGGCGGCGCCATCGCCCTCGGCCATCCCCTCGGCGCCAGCGGCGCGCGCATCGTGACCACGCTCATCAACAACCTCCAGGACCAGGACAAGACGATCGGTCTGGAGACGATGTGCGTCGGCGGCGGTCAGGGCATGGCGATGATCATCGAGCGCCTCAGCTGACCCCGACAGCGTTCTCGTGAGGAGAGGGCCCGCCAAACGGGCCCTGAGAACCCGAGATGGCCGGCCGATCCGTCAGCCGCGTTCCCAGCGGTTCGGCGGGTCGGCGTGCACCACCACGGCGTCGCGTCCGTCGGCGCACGTGTTGGCGCGCAACACGTACGGCTCGCCCGCGCTCCACATCTCTGCGAGCGCGTAGCCGCCACCGGCGTCGAGCACGCCGGTGCCGATCGCGTGGAGGTCGCCGATCTGGAGGCCGGCCGACTCGGCCTCGGCCGCCCACAGGTTGACGAGGCCCTGTCGCAGCGACGGGTCGTGCAACAGGTCGACGCCTTCGAGCGTGAGGGTGACGTTCTGGATGTGGACCGGCTCGATCTTGCTCAGCTCGACGATGTCGCCCCCCAGCTCACCGTCGAGCATCACCACGATCGGGCCCTCGTCGTCGGGGACACCGCCGACGAAGCCGTAGCGGACGAGCGGGAACCCGTCCTCGCCGGTGGTCGCGTAGCGGATGCGGTCGCCGTGGCTGAACGCATGGTGCCCGTTCAACGTCACGAGCTGCTCCCGGCAACCTGCAGCGCGGCATCGGACAACGCCGGCCACGCTTCGAGCGCCCACGGGCCGAACTCGCGGTCGGTGAGCGCGACGAGCGCGACGTCGACGTCGGGGTCGCGCCACATCATCGTGCCCGCCCCGCCGAAGTGGCCGAGCGTTCGCGGCGAGTTGTCGTGTCCGGTCCAGTGCGGGCTCTTGTCGCCCTTCAACTCGAACCCGAGCCCCCAGGGGCACTGCTCATAGCGACCCACGCCTGGCACGATACCGCTCAGGTCGGGGTACTGCGGCCGGAACGCCTCGGCGACGGTGTCGGGGTGCAGGAGCTGTGGGGTGCGCACCTCGGCGAGGAACGCCACGAGATCGTCGACCGTGCCGTGGACGTCCTTGGCGGGCGAACCGTGCAGCCGAGCCGTCATCCCGAGCGGCACGAACACCGCGTCGCGGAGGTAGTCGCCGAACGGCATGCCCGCGGCGTTCGCCACGGCGTCGGCGGCGAGGTCCCAGCCCGTGTTGGAGTAGATGCGCGTGCGCTCGGGAGCCGACACCGGCTCGTCGCCGTCGCCGTCGAAGGGGTAGCCGCCGGCATGGGCGAGGAGATGGCGGAGCGTGCAGCCCGGCTGGCCGACGGGGGAGTCGAGGGCGACGATGCCCTCCTCGACGGCGACGAGCATCGCCCACGCGCCGAGGGGCTTCGAGATCGATGCCAAGCGGAACGTGCGGTCGACCGGACCGCGGTGTTCGACGACGTCGCCCGCGACGATCAGCGCGGCGGCGACATGGGGGACGTCCCAGCGGTCGATGGCGTCGAGCACGGCCATCCCGCCACCGCTCAGTGGAAGTCGCGGATGAGCTCTGCGACCCGGAACGAGAGGTCGACGCTCTGGCGTGCGTTGAGCCGCGGGTCGCAGACCGTCTCGTAGCGGTGGTCGAGGTCGCCGCTCGCCAGGCCGTCGCCGCCACCGAGGCACTCGGTGACGTTCTCGCCGGTCAACTCGACGTGGATGCCGCCCGGCCACGTGCCCTCGGCCCGGTGGGCGCGGACGAAGCCGCCGATCTCGCGGACGATGTCGTCGAAGTCGCGTGTCTTGCGGCCGTTGTCGGCCGTGAACGTGTTGCCGTGCATCGGGTCGCAGGACCACACGACCGGGTGCCCGGCGTCGGTGACCGCGCGCAGCAGCGGGCGCAGCGCGTCCTCGACCGTGTCGGCACCCATCCGGCTGATCAGCGTGAGCCGGCCGGGGATCCGCGACGGGTTGAGCACCTCGCAGAGCTCGAGCAGGTAGTCGACGCTGGTGGAGGCGCCGATCTTGCAGCCGATCGGGTTGCCGACGCCGCGGAGGAACTCGACGTGTGCGCCGTCGAGGTCGCGCGTGCGCTCGCCGATCCACAGCATGTGCGCCGAGCAGTCGAACCACCGATCGGTCATCGAGTCCTTGCGGGTCAGCGACTCCTCGTAGCCGAGGATCAGCGCCTCGTGGCTCGTGTAGACGTCGACCTCCGAGAGGTTCGGGTTCGACTCGGTCTCGATGCCGCAGGCGCGCATGAACGCGAGCGCCCGGTCGATCTCCGACGCCAGCTGCTCGTAGCGGCGGCCCTGCGGGCTGGAGGACACGAACTCCTGGGTCCAGGCGTGCACCCGGGAGAGGTCGGCGAAGCCACCCTTGGTGAAGGCGCGCACCAGGTTGAGCGTGGACGACGACTG
>CAYGLH010000221.1:0-6235 GCA_964350535.1 uncultured Ilumatobacteraceae bacterium | reverse complement strand
GGCGGTCGCCGACGAGGTCGGCGCGATGCTGATGTTCGACATCGCCCACCTCGCCGGGCTCGTCGCCGGGGGAGCGCACCCGAACCCGGTGCCGTTCGCCGACATCGTCACGCTCACCACCCACAAGAGCCTCCGCGGGCCGCGCGGCGGCACGATCCTCTGCAAGGAGGAGCACGCCAAGGCGATCGACAAGGCGGTGTTCCCCGGCTGGCAGGGCGGGCCGCTCGAGCACGTCATCGCCGGCAAGGCGATCGCCTTCCGCGAGGCGATGGACCCGTCGTTCAAGGAGTACGCCCACCAGGTCGTGGCCAACGCCTCAGCACTCGCGGACGCGCTCGTGCAGCAGGGCTTCCGGCTCGTGTCGGGCGGCACCGACAACCACCTGATGGTCGTCGATCTCCGGCCGTTCGACGAAGAGCTCACCGGCAAGGTGGCGCAGTCGAGCCTCGACGAGGCGGGGATCACGCTGAACAAGAACACGATCCCCGACGACCCGCGCAGCCCCTTCGTCACGAGCGGCCTGCGGATCGGCACGCCCTCGGTGACCACCCAGGGCATGACCGAGCCCGAGATGGCGGCCATCGCCGACCTCATCGCCCGCGCCCTGCGCGCCCGCGACGACGCCGACGCGCTCGGGGCGATCCGTGCCGAGGTCGCCGACCTCTGCGCCAGGTTCCCCGTCTACGCGGGGATCTCGTGAGGATCGGGCCCTCCAGGCGGGCCCACAGTTCATGAGAACGGACGACGACGGGGGTGCGACGGTCCCCGTCGTAGACTGATCGTCCGTGCCGACGCTCGGCTCCTATCTCCTGATCGGCGCGGTCGCCGCGGTGGTCACGTTCGCCGCCACCCCGTTGGTCGGGAAGCTGGCGCGTCGGCGCGGCTGGGTGTACCACCCGAACGAGCGCACCGTGCACACCACGCCGCTCCCGGACGTGGGTGGGCTGGCGATGTTCGTCGGTTTCGTCGTCGCGCTGGTCGCCGCCTGGTTGATGACCGACTTCGAGGTCGTCTTCCTCAACAACTCCGAGCCGCTCGGCGTGCTGATCGCGGTGGCGGTGGTGTTCGGCGTCGGCTTCGTCGACGACATCTTCGAGATCTCTGCGCCCGCCAAGGTCACCGGCACGGTCGTGGCGGGCCTCGCGCTCTGGTGGTTCGGCGTCGTGATGTTCTCGTTCCGGGTGCCGTACTTCGGGGCGATCGTCCTGTCCGAGGATCTCAAACCGCTGATCACGGTGCTCTGGCTGCTCGTGATGACCTCGGCGATCAACCTGATCGACGGTCTCGACGGGTTGGCCGCCGGCACCGTGGCGATCGGCGCATTCGCCCTCTTCCTGTACAGCCAGCAGCTGACCGACGCCAACCTGCTCGACTCGGGGAACATCGGCCCGCTGATCGCGATCATCGCGGTCGGCGTCTGCATCGGGTTCCTCCCGCACAACTTCAACCCGGCGCGGATCATGATGGGCGACAGCGGTGCCTTGTTGCTCGGTGCGCTGCTGGCGGTGTCGACGAGCGTCGTCGGCGGCCGTGCCGACTCGTTCAGCCAGGAGTTCATCGGCCAGACCTACTTCTTCCTGGCGCCGATCGCGATCCCGCTGCTGATCCTCGGCGTGCCGATCTTCGACACGCTGTTCGCGATCGTCCGGCGGGCGACGACCCGCAAGGCGTTGGCCACCGCCGACAAGGGCCACCTCCACCACCGCCTGATGAACCTCGGTCACGGGCACCGGCGCAGCGTCGTGATCCTCTGGACCTGGACGGCGCTGCTGTCGGGGTTCGTGCTCTATCCGACGCTCACCGGGCAGAACCCGACGTACCTCCCGTTCGGGATGGCGGCGCTGGCGGTGGTGCTGTACACGGTGCTCCACCCGAGCGTGCGGCAGCGCCGCCGGTCGAACGGGCGCACCGCCGAGTCCCTCGAGGTCGACGGCGATGACGATTCGCGCGCGACATCGGCGGACGAGTTGCCGTCGGTCGGGTCGGACCACTAGGTTGTGCGTCCGTTCACAAGCGCGTCCGGGCCCAACGCCGACGCCGTGACGACTCCGGATCGATGAAGCTCCTGAACCGACAGACACGCGTCAACACCGAGGACCCGCTCGGCCGTGGCCTCGATGCCGTCGTGGTGCTGGTGCTGTTCTTCGGAGCAGGGTTCGGCCTCGACCGCCTCTTTGGTACCACGCCGGTCTTCATGATCGCGTTCACCCTCCTCGGCGGCGTCGGGCTGTTCATCAAGTTCAAGTACTCCTACGACGCTCGCATGGAGCAGCACGAGGCCGAACGCCGAGCCCGACTCGGTCGTGCGCAGGCCCCGGCGCAGCCGGCCGTCGGGAGGGACGAGGCCGCGTGACCATGACCTCACCGCAGTCCGCCGACGTCTTCACCACCCGCTTCGAGGGCCCCGCCCCGGAGGTCGCGGTGTCGACCGACATGATCAAGCGCGGGCTGATCGCCGGGCCGGTGCTCGTCGCCGTGTGCGCCGTGATCTGGGGCGCCGCCGGTGCGTGGTCGGCCCTCTACGGCATCGGCATCGTCCTCGCCAACTTCGCCCTGTCGGCCGGGATGATCGCCCTCGCCGCACGGATCTCGATCGGCCTGATGATGGGGGTCACGCTGTTCGGCTACCTCGTCCGGCTCGCCCTCATCTTCCTCGCCGTCTGGTTGGTCAAGGACGCCAGCTGGATTTCGCTCCCGGCCCTCGGATCGACCATCATCGTGACGCACCTCGGACTCCTCTTCTGGGAGATGAAGTACGTCGCCATCTCGCTTGCCGCCCCCGGCCTGAAGCCCAACCGGTCATAGCGACTCGAACACACCGCAACCCGAACCCCGCCCGCCTACGCACTCACGACTGAAACGGAAGAGCACGTGTACGGACTCACGTTCCCGCCAATCAACGAAATCCTGCGGTGGCAGGACATCTTTCCGACGTTCAACAAGATCGCGCTGATCGCGGTCGCGGCGGCGCTGATCAGCATCGTCCTGTTCCTCGTCGCCAGCAGGCGGGATCCGATGAAGGCGCCGACCGGCGCCCGCAACCTCGTCGAGTCGATCGTCGACTTCATCGAAGAGGGCATCGTGATGCAGACCCTCGGGAAGTCCGGCCTCAAGTGGACGCCGTTCCTGCTCAGCCTCTTCGTCTTCATCTTCCTCTGCAACATCCCGGGTGTGATCCCGATCCTGCAGATGCCGGCGACCGCCCGCATGGCGATCCCGCTGTGCCTGTCGCTGCTCGTGTGGGTCGTCTACATCGGCACGGGCATCAAGCACCAGGGCGCCGGCTACTTCGGCCACCTGCTCTGGCCGCCCGACGTGCCCACGGCGCTGAAGCCGCTGGTGGGCGCGATCGAGTTCATCTCCACGATCATCGTCACCCCGTTCTCCCTCACCGTTCGTCTGCTGGCGAACATGATGGCCGGTCACATCCTGCTCGTGACCTTCGCCCTGCTGTCCGAGGCGCTGTTCACCGCCGAGACCAAGCAGGCGTTCCTGGTGCCGATGGGCATCCTGCCGTTCCTGATGTTGATCTTCCTGACCGGCTTCGAGATCCTCGTCGCCTTCCTGCAGGCCTACATCTTCGCCATCCTCGCCGCCGTCTACATCAACAACTCGACCGCCGCTCACGCCGAGCACTGATCGGCCGAGCTCGGACCACCCAAGATCTCCCCTCTACCGAAAGCACAACAGGAGAAACACCCCAATGGAAGCACTCAGCGCACTCGTCGCCCAGGCCGACCCGGCCGACGCCAAGAACGAGGCGGCGGCCATCGGCGCCGGCTTCGCCTACGGCCTCGCCGCCATCGGCCCCGGCATCGGCATCGGCTACCTGGTCGGTAAGTCGGTCGAGGCGATGGCCCGTCAGCCCGAGGCGGCCGGCATGGTCCGCACCACGATGTTCCTGGGTATCGCCTTCACCGAGGCGCTCGCCCTGATCGGCTTCGTGGTCTTCATCCTCCTCAAGTTCGCCTGATCGACGAGCGAGTCCACGAGTCCAACCGTCCACGTAAGGAGCTGACGTGCTGACTGCCGTCGTCACCTCCTCGGGATCGTCGATCGAAGTCTCCTTCCTGGAGGACTTCGTCGCCGCCGAGGCTGCAGAGGGAGAGGGTCCTGAGAACGATCTCAACCCGATCTTCCCCGAACCGAAAGAGATGCTGTGGGGCTTCGGCTCCTTCGTCGTGATGGCGATCGCCATCCGCTATTGGCTGTTCCCGAAGGTTCGGGAGGGCATGCAGCGCCGCTACGACCACATCCACGACGACTTCGAGCAGGCCGAGACGCTCACCGCCGCGGCCCGCGCCGAGGTGGCCGAGTACGACGCCCAGGTGGCGTCGGTGCGCGCCGACGCCCACTCCCGGGTCGACGCCGCACGCGCCACGCTCGAAGCCGAGCGCTCCGAGAAGCTCGCCGAGCTGAACGCCCGGATCAACGAGAAGAAGACGGCGGCCACGGCCCAGGTCGAGACGGCCCGGTTGGCCGCCCAGGACCAGGTCAACGCCGCAGTCTCCGACGTGGTGTCCACGGCCGGACGCATCGCTACCGGACGCACCCCCTCGCCCGAGGCGGTGTCGGCTGCGATCGCCGATGCGAACAACCGTGAGGTGTCGGCATGAGCCTGCGCAGCCTCTTCCCGATGGCCGAGGGCCACGAGATCCCCTTCGACGACAAGGGCTACACCACCATCAAGCCGATCCTTCCGCCGACCGGCGAGCTGATCCTGGGCTCGCTGGCGTCGCTGATCGTGTTCGGCCTGCTGTGGAAGTACGCCTGGCCGTTGATGAAGCAGTTCTACAACGACCGCACGGCGCGCATCCAGAAGGAGATCGACGACTCGGCGGCGGCCAAAGCGGCAGCCGAGACCGAGGCGAGCAACATCCGCCAGGCCAAGGGTGACATCGACGCCGAGCGCAGCCGGCTCTACGCCGAGGCCGACGCCCAGGCCGAGGCGCTCCTGCGCGACGGACGCGAGCGGCTCGAGGTCGAGCTCGCCCAGCTCGAAGCGCGCGCCGACGCCGAGATCGAGTCCGCCGCCACCCGCAGCGGCGACGAGCTGTCGGTCGAGATCGCCAGCCTCTCCAGCCGGGCGATCGACAGCGTGGTGGAGCGGACCCTCGACGACGCCGCCCAGCAGGAACTGATCGAGAACTTCATCGCACGAGTGGGAGCCACCACATCATGAGCGACGCACGCATCCAGGGCTACGCCCGCGGCCTGTTCGAGGTCGCCCGGGCCGAGGGCACGCTCGACGAGGTCGAGGACGAGCTGTTCCGCTTCGCCCGGGCCTACGAGTCGAACGAGGAGCTGCGCGCCAAGCTCACCGACGAGATCATCCCGGTCGATCGGCGTCTCGCCATCGTCGAGGACCTGCTCGGCGGGCAGGCGACGTCCACCACCACCCAGCTGGTCTCGATGGTCGTCGGCTCCGGCCGCGCCCGCGACCTGCCGGCGATCGTCGACGAGCTCGTGCAGCGCGCCGCCAGCGCCAAGGATCTCGACGTCGCCGAGGTGCGCACCGCCGTGGCGCTCACCGACGACCAGCAGGCCCGCCTCAAGGCGGCCCTGGAGAACGCAACGGGCAAGAGCCTGAACCTGAAGGCGATCGTCGACCCCTCCGTGCTTGGGGGCATCGTCGCCACCGTCGGTGACACCGTCATCGACGACACCGTCCGCACCCGCATCGAACAGCTGAAGAGCCGTCTCTAAGGATCAGAGGTACACGTCATGGCTGAGCTGACCATTTCCGCCGCCGACATCGCATCGGCGCTGAAGAAGAACCTGGAGGGCTACGAGCCCTCGCTCGAGGCCCGCACCGTCGGCCGCGTCGTCGAAGTCGGCGACGGCATCGCCCGCGTCAGCGGTCTGCCCGACGCGGCGGTGAACGAGCTGCTCGAGTTCGAGGACGGCTCGGCCGGCCTCGCCCTCAACCTCGAAGAGGAATCGATCGGCGCCGTCGTCCTCGGCGACGTGGACAACATCGAGGAAGGCCAGACCGTCAAGGCCACCGGGAACATCCTCTCGGTGCCCGTCGGCGACGGCGTCCTCGGCCGAGTCGTCAACGCCCTCGGCCAGCCGGTCGACGGCCGTGGCGAGCTGTCCGGCGTCACCAACCGCCGCATGGAGATCCAGGCGCCCGGCATCATGGGCCGCAAGCCCGTGCACGAGCCGCTGCAGACCGGCATCAAGGCGATCGACGCGATGATCCCGATCGGCCGCGGCCAGCGCGAGCTGATCA
>CAYGLH010000220.1:3541-6260 GCA_964350535.1 uncultured Ilumatobacteraceae bacterium | reverse complement strand
TCGACGGGCGCGACGACATCGAGCTGCACCTGGTCGCCGGCCGGCATGCGCGACTGCCGCGCCCCGAGCATCGGCCCTCGTCGCCGGTGGCGATGCTCCCGTTGGCGCGACCGTGGCTGTACGAGACCTGGGTGCGGTTGAAGTGGCCGAAGGTCGAGTCGGTGATCGGTGAGATCGACGTCGCCCACGCCACGGGCCTGATCCCGGCGGCAACGAGCGCCCCGCTCGTGGTGACCGTGCACGACGTGGCGTTCCTCCACGACCCGGAGAAGTTCACCCGACACGGCGTGCGGCTGATGCGGCGGGCACTCGCCGCCGTCGCCGAGCGCGCCGACCTCGTGCTGTGTTCGAGCCACGCGACGATCGGCGACCTCGTCGACCACGGGCTCCCCGCCGACCGGCTCCGCCACGTCCCGCTGGGCGTCGACCCCGTCGAGGTGCGTCCTGGCGACATCAGACGGGTGCAGCGGACGTACTCGTTGCCCGACGAGTTCGTCCTGTTCGTCGGCACGCTCGAGCCGCGCAAGAACCTCGAGCGCCTGGCCGCCGCGATCCAGCGCGTCCCCGACGCCCCGCCGCTCGTCGTCGCCGGCGCCGCCGGATGGGGCGATCACCCCGTCACCGCCGGCGACCGGGTGCAGTTCCTCGGCTTCGTCCCCGACGACGACCTCGCACCGCTGTATGCCGCCTGCTCCGTGTTCGCCTACCCGAGCGAGCGCGAGGGGTTCGGACTCCCCGTGGCCGAGGCGATGGCACAGGGTGCGTCGGTGGTCACGAGTCGGGGCACCTCCACCGAGGAGGTCGCGGGTGGTGCCGCCGAGCTCGTCGACCCGTTCGACGTCGATGACATCGCCCGCGGCATCGCCGCCGCCCTGGCCGCCGGCAGTGAAGTCGGCGAGCGCGCCCGACGCCGTGCCGCCGAGCTGACCTGGGGGCGCACCGCCGGGCTCACCGCCGCCGCGTACCGCGAGGTCGTGGCGTGACCGAGGCGGCGGACGCGGGCGTGGCCGACGTCGGGGTGAACCTGCTGTGGTGCATCCCCGGGCGTGTCGGCGGATCCGAGGAGTACCTCGTGCGGCAACTCACCGGTCTGCTCGACCAGTCCTCGACGTCGGATCACGCAGTGCGATGGCGCCCGACGTTGCTGTGCTCGCAGCGCTTCGCCGACGCCCATCCGGAGTTGACGGCGCGTGCTCCGGTCGAGATCGGTCCGCCGGCGGTCGAGCGGCGACCGGTGCGGGTCGCGGTGGAGCACACCTGGTTGGCGCGCCGGGCGCGGCGGTTCGCCCTCGTCCATCACGGCGGCGGCACCGTGCCGGCGGTGGGCGCGCGCCGGACGCTGCTCACCATCCACGACCTGCAGTACCTCACCCATCCCGGCTACCACAGCGCGGTGAAGCTGCGGTACCTGCGCACTGTGGTGCCGCGATCGATCGCCCGCGCCGACGTGGTGGCGGTCCCGTCGCACTGGGTGCGCTCCACCGTGATCGACGTCGCCGGCGGCGACCCCGACCGCATCGTCGTGGTGCGTCACGGCGTGGCGCCCGACCTCGGTCGCACCGCCAGCGACGCCGACGACCTCCGCCGCCGGTACCAGCTCGGGGACGGGCCGATCGTCGTGTACCCGGCGATCACCCACCCGCACAAGGGGCATCGGTTCCTGCTCGACGTGATGGCCCGCTCGTGGCACGACCCGGCGCTCCGACTCGTCCTCCTCGGTGGCGCCGGCGCCGCCGACGCCGAGGTGGCGAACGCGATCGTCGACCTCGGCCTCGAGGACCGAGTCGTCCGACCCGGACGGGTGAGCGACGACGATCGTGACGGCCTGATCCGCATGGCGATCGCCCTCGCCTTCCCGTCGGAGTACGAGGGGTTCGGCGCGCCCGTGCTGGAGGCGATGGCGCTGGGCACTCCGGTGGTGTGCGCCGACCAGCCGGCGGTGGCGGAAGTCGTCGGCGAGGCCGGGATCGTGCTGCCCCGCGACCACGACGCGTGGGCGACGGCGCTCGACGAGGTGGTCGACCGTCGTGACGAGCTCATCAGGGCCGGCCGCGCCCGCGCCGCCGAGTTCACGGTCGAGGCGTCCGGCGGCGACCTGGCACGCGCCTACTCGCTCGTGATGCAGCGGGGGAGTGCTCGATGAACACCGACGCACACCACCCCGGACGGCCGTTGCGGTTGGTCGTCCTGTGCCCACACTTCGCGCCCGACACCGCGCCGACGGGAACCGTCATGACGCGCATCGTCGAGGAGCTCGCCGGCCTCGGCCACGAGATCCATGTCGTCACGGCGCTGCCCTGGTACCGCGACCACGCGATCGCCGACGGATGGCGCGGCCGGAAGGTCCGCCGGGAACGGACGGACTGGGGCTCGATCACCAGGGTCGATCCGTTCCCCGGTACCGACCGCACCAACCTCCTGCGCCGGGCGATGGGCTTCGTCGGGTACTCCGCGCTCGCCGGATGGGAGGGTCTCCGCGCCGGGGGCACGATGCGCCGCGCCGACGCGGTCATCGCCATGTCGCCACCGCTCACGCTCGGCCTGACCGGATGGCTCGTCGCCAGGTTCCGCCGGGCGCGGCTGGTCTTCAACATCCAGGACGTCTTCCCGGACGCGGCGATCGAGACCGGTGCGATCACCAACCCGACGATCATCGCCGTGGCCACGGCGTTGGAGAAGGTCAGCTATCGCGCCGCCGACGCGGTGACCGTGCTCTCCG
>CAYGLH010000220.1:0-3531 GCA_964350535.1 uncultured Ilumatobacteraceae bacterium | reverse complement strand
ACTTCGTCGACACCGAGGCGATCCGGCCCGCGAGTCGGATGACCGCATACCGCGCCGAGCTCGGCATCGGCGACGAGCCGGTCGTGCTGTACGCCGGCAACGTCGGGTTCTCGCAGTCGCTGGAGCTCGTGATCGAAGCCGCCCGGCGCCTCCCGACGGTGACCTTCCTGATCAACGGCGGTGGTTCGGCGCGCGCTGCGCTCGAACACGCTGCGGTCGGCCGGGACAACGTGGTGTTCGGCGAGTTCGTCGCGTCGGATCGGCTCGGTGAGCTGCTCGCCACCGGCGACATCCACGTCGTCCCGTTGAAGGCCGGCCTCGGGTCGGTGAGCGTGCCGTCGAAGAGCTACTCGATCATGGCGGCCGGTCGTCCGCTCGTCGCATCGATCGATCCGGACACGGCGATCCCGCGCATCCTGGCCGACAGCGGCGCCGGTGTGGCGGTCCCGCCGGATGACGTCGACGCCTTCGTCGACGCGCTCCAGACCCTGCTGGCGGACCCGTTCGCCGGTGAGGCGATGGGCGCCCGCGGGCGGGCGTGGGTCGAGCGCGAGGCCTCGCCGGCTGCGGTCGGGGCGAGCTACGACCGCCTGATCCGCCGGCTCGCCCGACGGACCCACGCGGCCGGATCGTGACCGGGCTGCCGACCTATCGACGCCGGGCGCCGATAGCCTGCGATCCTCGTGGCAACCAGCTCATCCACCAAGAAGGCGGCCCGGCTGGCCCAGAAGGGCCAGGGCAGGAAGATCCGATTCCAGGGCGGAACGTTGTTCCCCATGGTCGTCGCGATCGTCGTCGTGCTCGGTGTGCTCCTGGTCGTCTACAGCCGCCAGAGCCGCCCGCCGGCCGACGCCTCTGAACCGACGATCGACCAGCACTGGCACGCCGCCTACGGGTTCTACCTGTGCGACGAGTGGTTCCAGTTGTCCGGTGCGCTCGAGGAGAGCGACAACAGCGGGTTCATCAACACCGACTACGCCCGCACCGGCGTGCACAGCCACGACGACGGCGTCATCCACTGGCACCCGTTCTCGTCTGCAGCCACCGGCCGCAACGCGACGCTGGGCCTCTTCCTGCAGAACTACGGCGTCTCGCTGAGCAACGACAAGATCGAGTTCCCCGAGAGCCAGCGTGCGGGCCTGCCCTCTCAGCAGGAGACGGGCGTGTTCGAGAACGACGAGACGAAGTGCGTCATCGACGGCGAGGAGAAGGACGGCACGGTGCAGGTCGTCGTGTGGGACAACTTCTCCGACACCGACGGTGGCACCACCTACATCGCCGACTTCGACAACATCCGCCTGTCGCAGGACGCGATGGTGTTCTCGATCGCCTTCGTCCCCAACGGCACCGACGTCGAGATGCCCCCGTGGGCACCGGAGTTGCCGGCGCTCGGCGAGGCCGACGCCGGGTTCGTCACGCCGGAGGACCTCGCCGAGGAGCTGGGCACCACGCCCGAGGAGATCGTCGAGGGCACCGGCTCGGTGAGCAGCGACGACGAGCCCGCCACCACCGACACCGGCGGCTGATGCGTGCTGTCGTCCTCGTCGGCGGGTTCGGAACCCGCCTGCGGCCGCTGACCTACAGCACCCCGAAGCCGATGCTCCCGGTGGGGCACCGGCCGATGATCGCCCGACTCGTCGACCGCCTCGGTCGGGGTGGGGTCGAGGAGGTGGTGCTGGCGCTGGGCTTCAAGCCCGAGCCGTTCGTCGAGGCGTTCCCCGAGGGACGATGCGGCGACGTGCGGCTGACCTATGCCGTCGAGCCCGAGCCGCTCGACACCGCCGGCGCGATCCGCTTCGCCGCCGACCACGCCGGCATCGACGACACCTTCATCGTGGCCAACGGTGACGTCATGACCGACCTCGACGTCGGCCGACTCGTCGACGTGCACCGGGCGTACGGTGCGGAGGCGACGATCCACCTGATCGGCGTCGACGACCCGTCGGCGTTCGGCGTGGTCGACCGTCTCGACGACGGCCGGATCCGGGCCTTCGTGGAGAAGCCCGCGCCGGGGACCGAGCCGAGCAACCTGATCAACGCCGGCACCTACGTGTTCGAGCCGTCGGTGCTCGACCGGATCCCCGCCGGCGAACGGTGCTCGGTCGAGCGCGAGGTGTTCCCCCAGATCGCCGATGCCGGGCGGATGTTCGGGCATCCGACCGACGACTACTGGATCGATGCCGGCCGCCCCGAGCTGTTCCTGGCGGCCAACCTCGACCTGCTGGACGGTCGCCGTGCCGAACGCAGCGACGCGATCCACGCCACCGCCGTCGTCGACGCCACCGCCGACGTGACCGACAGCGTCATCGGCGAGGGCGCCGTCGTCGGCCCGCAGGCGCGCGTCGTCGGATCGGTCCTGCTCCCGCACGCATCGGTCGGAGCGAACGCCTCGGTCGAGCGATCGCTGATCATGGGCGCGGTGGGCCCCGACGCCGAGGTGGTCGGCAGCGTCGTCGGCGCCGATGGTCAGGTCGCCGCAGGCGGGCGGGTGCGCGACGCCAAGATCCCCGACGATGTCGACGGGTGACGGCCTGCGGGCGGGCACGGCCGTGGCGAGCGGTGCGCGCAGCCCGGTGAGCACCGGCGGAAGCCACGGGCGGACCGTGGCGCCTATCGTCGTCGCATGAACACCGTCGTCGTAGGTGGCGCCGGCTTCATCGGATCGCACCTCGTCGACCGGTTGATCGCCGCGGGCAGTGCCGTCGATGTCGTCGACGACCTGTCGAGCGGATCGCTCGCCAACCTCGCCGAGGCGCGCGGCGCCGGCGGCGAGCTGAAGATCCACACCCTCGACGCCACCTCGGCCGATCTCGATTCGCTGATCGGCATGCGCCGGCCGGACGTCGCCTACCACCTCGCACTGCTGCCGCGTGCCGACCGCACCGCGCATGCCCAGGGCCGGGGGTTCGCGGCGGCGCTCGCACTCCTCGAGGCGGCACGCCGGCACGGCGTGGCGAAGGTCGTGGTGGCCCTGCCCGCGTCTGCGCTGTACGGCCACCCGCCGGCGAACCAGCTCCCGGTGAAGGAGGGGCCGCTCCAGCCGCGCGGGGTGCGCGGCGTGGTCGCCCGGGCGATCGTCGACCTCCTGGCGACGTACCGGGAGCGGTACGACATCGAGTTCACGGCGCTCGCGCTCGCCAGCGTGTACGGGCCACGGCAGTCGCCCGAGTCGGGCGTGGTGGCCGCCTTCGAGCAGGCCGCGACCTCGCACCGGCCGCCGCGCTTCGACGGCGACGGGCGCCAGACCCGCGACTTCGTGTTCGTCGACGACGCGGTCGACGCGCTCGTCCGCGCCGGCGAGCGGGGGAGTGGGCTGGTGATCAACATCGGCACCGGCGAGCAGACCTCCGTCCGCGATCTCTGGGCGGCGGTGTCGCGCGGCACGGGAGCCGAACCCGATGAGCAGCCGTCGCGACCCGACGAGCTCGTCCGGTTCGCGGTGTCGCCCGTTCGCGCCCGGATCCATCTCGCGTGGTCGCCCTGGACCCCGCTCGCCGACGGCATCGCCCGGCTCGCCGGGAGCTGAGCCGC
>CAYGLH010000219.1:0-6289 GCA_964350535.1 uncultured Ilumatobacteraceae bacterium | reverse complement strand
GGTCGGCTGGGTCTTGATCGTCGCCATCGCGTCGAGTATCGCACCTCGCGCACGCCGTCTCGGGCGCCTCGCCCGCGTCATCCGAGCGTCATGCGCCCGCGACGAGCCGGCGGTCGATCAGAGCGCTTTGGTCAGGCCACCGTCGACGACCAGGTTCTGGCCGGTGACGTAGCTCGCCTTCGACGACAACAGGAAGCCGATCGCCTCGCTCAGCTCGCGCACGTCGCCGTACCGCCCTGCCGGGATCCGCTCGACCCGCTCGGGCTTCTCGGGCAGGGAGTCGATGAACCCGGGCAGCACGTTGTTCATCCGGATCCCGGACGCTGCGTACCGCCGGGCGTACAGCTTGGCGAAGTCGGCGAGGCCGGCCCGGAACACCGCCGAGGTCGGGAAGTCGGGGTCGGGTTCGAACACCGCGAACGTCGACACGTTGACGATCGACCCGCCCCCCTGGGCCTCCATCAACGGTGTGACGAGACGGGCCATCCGCACGACGTGCAGCAGGTAGTAGTCGAGCCCCAGGTGCCAGTCGTCGTCGCTGATGTCGAGCAGCGCCCCCTTCGGTCCGTGACCGGCGCCGTTGACGACACCGTCCACTCTGCCGAACCGCTCGACCGCCTGCCCGACGAAGGACGACAGCGCGTCGGCGTCGAGGTACGAACCGGTGAAGCCGAACCCGCCCAGCTCCTCTCCGAGCGCCTCGCCCTTCCCGGACGACGACATGACCCCCACCGTCCAACCCTCCTCGGCGAGGAGGCGGGCAGCGTCTGCTCCGATCCCGGAACCGCCGGCCACGACGAGTGCAACACGTGAAGTCTCCATGAGGCTCTTCTACCAGGCGACCGGCGACGACGTGCACTCCCGCCGAGATCGGCCGATCCGAGCAGGCGAACCCCCCAACGGGCATAATCGGAGCGGTGTCTTCCGCAGCTCACACCGTGCGCCCATGAGCGTCGGCGCCGACCATCGCCCCTTGCGCGAGCTGGTCGCCGACGCGATCCTCCAGCGCATCCTCAGCGGTGAGTTCGAGCCCGGGACTCGGCTCCTCGAGGACCGCCTCGCGGAGGAGCTGGGCGTGTCGAGGAACCCGGTGCGGGAATCGATCCGGGCGCTCGAGGCCACCGGACTCGTCGAGGTGCGGCCACGGCGTGGCGCCTACGTGGTCGACGTCGACCGCGACGACCTCATCCAGCTGCTGCGGGTGCGGTCCGTGCTCGAGGGGTACGCCGCGGAGCTGGCCGCCCAGCGCCAACCCGACGGCCTCCTCGACGAGCTCGACCGGTGTCTGACCGAGGGCCGAGCGGCGTCCGAGCGCGACGACCTGGTCAACGCCGCCGAGTGCCACCGCGACTTCCACCTGGCGGTCGAGGCCGCCGCCGGGAACCGCTACATCGGCGAGACGAGCGGGCCGCTCCGCCACCGGACGGAGTTCGTCTTCTCCGTCCTGTCGGACAGTCGCAGCATGCTCAGCTGGGACGAACACCAGCGAATCCGAGACGCCATCGCCGCGGGTGATCCCGACGGCGCCCGGGCGCGCACGAACGACCACATGACCGCGGTGATCGACGACCTCGCCAGGGCCGGCACATGACGACGCAGGTCGGCTGTCGCGACGTCGCTCCCCGAGCATGACACCGACCAGCCGTGTGGTCGTCGTCGGTGCCGGCATCGCGGGCGTGTCCGCGGCGTGGGCGCTCGCCGAGGACCACGACGTCGTCCTGGTCGAGACGGAGCCGCAACCGGGGGCCCACGCCACTGGTCGTTCCGCAGCCGTGCTCTCCGAGACGTCGGGCCTCGCACCGGTCTGCGCCCTCGCTGCGGCCTCGCGTCCGTTCTTCGAGGCGCCCTCGCTCCCGATCGATCCGCCGTTGTCCCCGCGCGGCCTGCTCTGGGTCGGCACCGCCGAGTCGGCAGGGGCGCTCGCCGCCACCGCCGAGTCCGCCCGCCGCCTCGGCATCGAGGTCGCCGAACTCGACTCGAGCGATGCGCGCGAGCTCGTGCCGGTGCTGCGCGACACGTGGATGGGCTCGGCGGTCCTCGAGCCCGAGGCGATGTCGATCGACGTCGCTGCCCTCCTCGCCGGGTTCATCGGCGCCGCCCGCGACCGCGGCGCCGCCGTCCGCCTCGGCACGCGCGCGGTTCGCTGCGAGCGCCGCGGCGACGGATGGCGGGTCGCCTGCGAACACGAGTCGATCGATTGCGACGCCGTCGTCAATGCGGCGGGCGCGTGGGCGGACGAGCTGGCACGGCGCTCGGACGTCCCCACAGCCGGGCTCCAGCCGTATCGACGCACCGCCTTCACGTTCCCCGTCCCCGACGCGGCCCGATGGCCGCTCGTGATGGACGTCGCCAGCGCGTTCTACTTCGAACCGGAGGGGCCGGGCCTCCTGGTCTCCCCTGCCGAGGAGACGCCCGTCGACCCGCACGACGCCCGGGCCGACGAACTGGCGATGGCCCGAGTGGTCGATGCGCTCGGCGAGTCGACCACGCTCGTGGTCAGGGGTGTCACGTCGAAGTGGGCCGGCCTGCGCACGTTCGCCCCGGACCGACTGCCCGTCGTCGGGGAGGACGACACGGCCCCAGGGTTCTTCTGGCTGGCAGGCCAGGGAGGTGCAGGGATCAAGACCGCGCCGGCGCTGGCCCGACTGGTCGCCGCCCAGGTTGCGTCACGACCGGTGCCGATCGATGTCGTCGAGCGTGGCGTGACCGCCACCGACTTCGAGGTCGGCCGACTCCGCCGCTGAACGGCCGCGCCGGCGGGGTTCAGCTTCTCTCGGCGCCCGACGCACGCGGCGCGTCGACCGGTGTGCCACCGCCGTCGACCCTCACGGGGGCCGACACGTCGACCAGCACGACGTCGTCCACGACGCGGGTCGCGTAGACCGGTTGCGACTCCTCGCGCTCTCGGCAGTATCCGGTCTCGAGGTCGAACGCCCATTGGTGGCCCGGGCAGACCAGCCGGTCTTGGAAAATCATCCCGCGGGCCAGCTCACGATCGCGGTGGACGCAGATGTTGGCCAGCGCGAACGGCCGCTCGTCGTGCCATCCGACCACGACATCTTCGGCCCCATCGGTCACGACGACCGTGCGCTTGCGGCGGAGGTCCTTGGTCGTGGCCACCTCGATCCACTGCGCATCGTCCCCGCCGGACGACACGGGGTCGTCCCCCTGCGCCATCAGGCACCGTCCTCGGCGCCGAGCCATTGCGCCTTGAGGCGCTTGCCGGCCTTCGAGTCTTCGTCGATGCCCTGCTGGTCGGGATCCCACACCACGGTGACATCACCGTTGACGTAGGACTGGCACGCCAGCCGAACGCCCTCGTCCACGAGGTCGCCCAGACGTTCGCGCTCCCGTCGCCGAGGGGGCTCGAAGTTCTCGATCCCCTCGACGACGGTGACGCGGTCGGTCCCACAAAGGCCGGATGCGCACTTCCACGGCACGCCACACTCGTTGCGGATCGCGACCCGCAACAGGTTCACGTCCTCACCCTCCTCGAACTCGACCTCGCGGTCGCTGGTCTCGAACCGGATCTTGGGCATGCTCGAAGAGGTCCTCGTCGGTACTCGGCGGGCGGTCGGGAACAGGGTGGTGTGCGCGGTGGCGGGTCAGACCCCGGCGCCGACCTTGGCCGGCTCGGAACCTGCGGCGTCCCATGCGCCGAGGTCCGGCGCGACGTAGGTGTCGTAGAGCGCCTTCGTGTAGGCGAACCGCATGTCCGCGCCGTCGCGGGTGACGTCGATGCAGCGCTGCTGCAGTTCAGGCGTGTCGGCGTACTTCAGGACGATCTGGAAGCCGCGCTCGCCGTGGATCTCGTCGGAGGTGATGTGGAGATCGAAGAACTCTGCCTCGTCCTCGGTGAAGCCGTACTTGTCCGGGTCGAGCAGCGGCGGCAGCTGCTTGCGGTAGATGCTCGGCACCTGCGACTCGAGGCCGACGACCAGTGCTGCGGTGGCGACCGCGAAGTGCTCGCGCATCGACATCGCGTAGCACCACGCCTGCAGCCCGCGCGTCGCTGCGGTGATGTTCGACGGGTCCTCGATCGCCTCACGGGTGGTGCCGCAGGACTCGGCGAACCGCACCAGCAGATCGGTGTGGCGCACGTCGCCGATCTCCTCCTCCCACATGTTCATGAGGAGGAAGTCCTTGGCGTCGGTGGCGTGATCCGGTGTGTTGGCGTAGATGTACGCGAGGTAGTCGGCGAAGGGCCCGACGTAGTGGTAGTGGTTCTCGGCCCATCGTGCGAAGTGCTTGCGCTCGAGCTTCCCCGACGCCCATGCCATGGAGAAGGAGGCGTCCTTCGCCTGTCGGCCCGCCATCGCCCCTTCGAGGGCGCTGCGGAATTCCTGTTCGCTCATGAGTTCTGCCATGGGTCCCTGCTTTCGTGTTCGAGCTGATGTCGACGACCGGGCTCGACGACATCTCGTATTCTGTATACATTAGCACCGGAAGTCAAGCCCGTCGCCCCACGACGGGCACGGACGGTGCTACGAAGACAGCGACACGAACGGAGTGAACGATGGACCGAGACGTCAACGACACCGACACGACGAGCGTCCGCCAGTGGCTCGCGGGATGGGGCGCCGAGGTCGCGGCGGTGGACTTCGACACCGCATCCGGCCGGTTCGACACCGATGTCGTCGGCTTCGGGACCAAGGCGGCGGTCGCCCGTGGCCTGAGCGACCTGCGCTCCGAGCAATGGCAGCACGTCTGGCCGGCCATCGACGACTTCCGGTTCCACGCCGACGAGGCGGACGTCTGGGTCTCCCCGGACCGCCTGCAGGCGGTGATCGCCGCCGACTGGAGCTCGACCGGCACCGCCCCCGACGGAGCGACGCTCACCCGTCCGGGCAGGGCGACGGTCGTGCTCGTCAGGGCCACCGCCGGCGATCCCTGGCTCGGTGTGCACACCCACTTCTCGTTGGTGCCGCTCGACCCGGGCACCGCACTCCGGGACGACTGATGCCGACGCGACCGGTCGGCGGGCGCGCCGTCATGGCCGAGCAGTGCACGGCGCTCAGCCCGCGCTCGGTGGTCGCTGCCGCCTCCCCCACCGCGGCCCACATCGGCGCGGCGATGCTCGACAGCGGTGGTAACGCGTACGACGCCGCCGTCGCCGCCGCCCTGGCCGAGACGGTGCTCCTCCCCCCGAAGTGCGGACTCGCAGGCGACCTGATCGCCCTCGTGTGGGAGCACGACCGACCTGCGCCACAGGCGCTCCTGGCGATCGGCGGCGCACCAGCAGGTCTCGCCGGGGCGATCGAGTCCGGTGGCTTCGGCGACACCGGGCCGCTGTCGGTCGGGGTGCCGGGGGCTCCGGCAGGGTACGCCGCACTGGCCGAGCGGGGCCGGCTCGGGCTCGCGACGTGCACCCGACCGGCCATCGATCTGGCCGAGGACGGCTTCTGTTGGGCGACGGTCTGCACGGTCCTCGCCGAGGAGTCCGCCGATCTCGTCCGCGCCCACCAGCCGGAGGGAACCGTCTACTACCCCGGCGGCTCACCGATCGCCCCCGGCGCCGTGGTGCGCCTGCCGGGCCTGGCTCGGGCCTTGCGCCAGTTCGCCGACGACGGCGCCGGGCTCCTCGACGGCTCGGTCGGCGATGCGATCGTCGATCGCGTCCAGCGAGCCGGCGGCGTCCTGCGCCGTTCGGACTACCAGTTCGCGGCTGCCGACTGGACCGTTGCCGCGCAGGACGAGCGACTCGGGTCGCTGTGGGCGACGCCTGCGCCCACGCACGGCCCCTCGCTGCTCGACGCGCTGGCCGACCTCGGCACACGGCCCTCTCCTGCCGACGTGCTGGCAGCAGTGCGCGCCTCGATCGCCCGACGCGGTTCGTCCCTCGCCGATCCCTCCGGCACCTCGATGGTGTCAGCGGTCGACGCCTCCGGGACCATCGTGGTCGTCGTCCACTCCAACTCGTACCCGCGGTTCGGGAGCGGGCTGATCGTCGAGGAGTACGACCTCATCCTCGCCAACCGCGCCGGCCGCGGCTTCGACCCACGACCCGGCCATCCGAACCATCCGGCACCTGGCCGACGGCCGGCGACCACGCTGCACGCCTGGGCATGGGAGCCGTCGCCGGGTCGCCGGCTGCTCGGTGCAACCCCCGGTGGCGCCAACCAGATGCCGTGGAACGCGCAGTCCCTCGCCCGGCTCGTGTCCGGTGACGACGTGACGCCGCGCCGGCTCGCCGACGCGGTGGTCGCGCCGCGCTGGCAGCTCGACGCCGACGGCACGATCAGCATCGAGTCCGGGTTCAGCCGCGACGAGATCGCGGCGTTCCGCCAGA
>CAYGLH010000218.1:0-6295 GCA_964350535.1 uncultured Ilumatobacteraceae bacterium | reverse complement strand
CGGCCTCCACCGCCTGCAGGACCCGCCGCATGCCGTCGGCCGACGCGCGGGCCGCGTCGGCGGCGGGAGCCGCCCACAGGCGGTCGGAGCAGACCTCCAGCGACAGCGGAGCATCGATGCCCGACTCGCGCAGTGTCCGGACGAACGCCGCACAGTCGAACGTCCCCTCGCCGGGCGGGACCCGGTTGGCGAGGCAGTCGGCCTTGTAGTCGTCGGTCGTCGGTGCGGCGGGACCGTCGTTCATCTGGATGGCGAACACCTTGGCCGGATCGAGCGCGCGCAACGCGCCGGGAGCGTCGGCGCCGCGCACGTGGTGCCACAGGTCGATGCAGTAGCCGCCGTTCGGTCGATCGGCGGCGTCGACGATCGCCTGCGCGTCGGCAGCGGTGGCGATGTTGGTGAACGGGAGCCACTCGATGCCGACGAGCAGGTCGTGTGCTGCGGCTCGATCGCACAGCGCCCCGAACCCCTCGATCGCCTGCTCCGGCGGGCCTTCGTACGGCCCGATCGCCTGCAGGTAGCGGGCGCCGAGCTCGTCGGCCATCTCGTACGCCAGGGCCTCGGCGTGCGCGCACCGTTGTGCGTGCGGGCCGTCGGTGGCCCACCAGCCGGTGACCACCTCGATCTCGGCGAGCACGACGCCGTGCGCCTCCAACACCGCCCGGATGTCGGCGGCCGATCGCCCTTCCTCGTGGCGGAGGCGTTCGTACTCGGCGACGTACAGCCCGATGCCGACCATGCCGGCGTCGGCCGCCGCGGCGACACGCTCGTCGAAGCCGCCGAGCGGCGGGCGGCTGAAGTGCGACCAGATCAGATCGGGGAACCGCAGGTCGTGGGCGCTCAATCGCGGATCATCTCTGCGATGGTCTCGTGGTAGTGGGCGATCTTGCACTCGCGCGCGTTGAGGATGTTGCGCTGGTAGGCGCTCGACCGCTTGGTGCGCTCGAGCTGGTCGTAGATCTCGATGTCCTCGGCGACGACGTCCTTCAGACGGTCCCAGTGCGCCTGCATCTTGGCGCGGTACTGCTGGTACTCCGGGTCGCGCTCGTCGCCGGGGTAGATCAGCTGCCAGCAGAGGAACCGTGTCCGATCGACGTCGATCGGGATCGGGTTGAACACCTGGACGTGCTCGGGGTTGCAGTTGAACACCGTGTTCGGGAACACGACGTAGTGGCAGATCGCCCACTTGTGGTGATCCCACTCCTCGGCCAACTCGTCGAGTCGGTCGAACCGCGGGACGAAGCACATGTAGTTGTGGTCGTTCACCATCCAGAAGCTGGTGTCGCGCGCCGCCTTCGTCCACTCGCGTGGGACGTGGTGCAACTCGGCGGTGTGGTAGATCTCGTTGAACCCGTCGACGATCGCCTTGTAGCTCACCGGGACGTCCCACTCGAGCACCTCCAGGACCACCATGTCGTCCATGGCGAACTGGCCGAGGTCGACCATGATCTCCTCGCCGATCCACGACTGCAGCGCGGGAGCGGCATCAGGCCCTGCCAGATTGACCCATACCCAGCCACCCCACTCGTCGACGGCGACCGCGGGGCTGCGGAGGTCGCGGAGGTGCTCCGGATCGAAGTCGGCACGTTCGGGAACGCCCTTGACCCGGCCGGTGAGGTCGTAGGTCCACCCGTGGTACGGACAGGTGAACTGCTTGGCGCCGCACCCCTGCCATTCGCCGACGATCGCCGGGCCGCGGTGCATGCAGACGTTGTGGAACGCGGCGAGGTGGCCCTCGGGCTGACGGACGATGACGACGGTCTCGCCGTGGCTCTCGAAGCTCAGCCAGTCGCCGGGACCCTGCACCTGCTCGGAGCGCCCGGCGAGCAGCCAGGTGGTGTTGAGCACGCGTTCGCGCTCCAGCTCGAACTGCACCGGGTCGGTGTACGGCGCACTGTCGATCACGCTCGGCCCGTAGTCGGGGACGTTCTGGATCGACGGACCCAGTCGAACCGGGACCTCGTGGTCGGCGGCGTGTCGTGTCGGGACGTGCACCATGTGATCGGACCCCCTCGCTCGGGATGCACAACGAACGTTATGTATAACACCGGTGATACGTTGCGTCAATGGCCGCATCCTCCGTCCGCGGCCGCATGCAGCCCCACCAGGAGGTCGGCAGATGCCACGGGTCGTCGACGTCGAACAGCGCCGCAGCGAACTGACCGACGCCACAGCGCGGGTGATCGCCCGCTCCGGCATCGCCGGCGCGACCATGCGCGAGATCGCCGACGAGGCGGGCTGGACGACGGGCGCGATCACCCACTACTTCGCCGGCAAGCACGAGCTGCTGCTGGCCACCTTCGAGGCGTCGCTCGCGGCCCGACGCTCGCAGCGCGCACTCCGCCGCGACGACAGCGCCGCATCCCGGTTGCGCGACTCCCTCGCCGGTGCGCTCCCCCTCGACGACGATCGCCGACGCCACTGGCTCGTCACGCTCACCTGTTGCACGCAGGCCACCGGTGATCCGCAGCTGGCCGCCGCCCAGCGCGACGCGTACCGCGAGTACCGCGCCTACGTCGCGCACCTGGTGGCCGAGCTCGACGGCAGTGATCCCGATGAGGCCGTGGCGCGCGCCGAGCGCCTGATCGCCGCCGTCGACGGCGTCGCGGTCCAAGCGTTGTTCGACCCCGACTCGTGGCCACCGGACCGTCAGCTGGCCGCGCTCGACGCCGCGCTGGGCTGAGCCGCGCCGGCCGATCCGGGCGAATTCCGGTAGCCAGGGCCCGACAGCCGGGCCGCTTCCTCACGAGCACGTCGCGTGGCGTCGGACCTCAGCCCCAGGCGGATCGGGTGAGCGGCATCGAGCTCGCACCTCCCTCGGCGAGGCGGACGCCGAGCGTCTGCATGATCTGGATCCCGGCGTCGTCGAAGCCGTTGATCGAGCCCGACATGTACAGGAGCCACACCCGTGCCCGCGCCTCGCCGACGAGTGCCACGGCTGCCTCCCAGTTGCGTTCGAGGTTGGCGACCCAGTGCTCGAGCGTCATCGCGTAGTGCTCGCGAAGGTTCTCGACATCGCGCACCTCGAAGCCGGCGCGCTCCATGTGACGGGCCGTGTCGGCGACGTCGAGGAGCTCGCCGTCCGGGAAGACGTACCGGGAGACGAACGACCGCCGACCGAGATCCGAGCCGCCGACCTTGGCGATCGCGTGGTTCAAGACGCGCCCACCGGCCGGGAGCAGCCCGTACAGCTGCTCGAAGTACTCGCGCATCCGCTTCTCGCCGACGTGTTCGGCCATGCCGATCGAGGAGATCGCGTCGAAGGGCCCGTCCGTGATCTCGCGGTAGTCCTGCACCCGGATCTCGATGCGATCAGCCAGGCCGAGGTCTGCGACCCGCCGCTGTGCGTACGCGGCCTGCTCGGTACTGATGGTCACGCCGACGACGTCGACGTCGTGGTTCGACGCGGCGTGGATCGCCATCGACCCCCACCCGCACCCGACGTCGAGCAGTCGCGCCCGACCCGTCCGGCCGGACTCGCCGAGCCCGAGCTTCTGGCAGATGAGCTCGTGCTTGGCGGCCTGCGCCGTCTCGAGCGGGGTATCCGGCGTGGCGAACCGAGCACACGAGTAGGTCATCGCCGGCCCGAGCACGAGCTCGTAGAACTCGTTGCCGACGTCGTAGTGGTGGCTGATCGCCCGACGGTCGCGCGCCAGCGAGTGCCGCACGCCTCGCGGGACCACCTCCTCGGCAGGACGGGGCGGCGGTCCGGCCAACGCGCCCTCGCGACGCGTCAGCGCGATGAGCTCGGCGATCGCCTTCGGAGAGGGGCGCGCGCCGCGCCCGATCCGGGGCTGCAACACGCGCAGGATCGACGCGATGTTGCCGTCGACGTCGATGTCGCCGGACACGTACGCGCGGGCGAGACCGAGCTCGTCGGGCGACCACATGATGCGGCGGAGGGCGTCGGGGCGCCGCACCCAGAGCGTGCCGGGACCGTCGACCTCGATGACCGAGCCGTCCCAGAACCCGATGGTGACCGGCGGTGGACCCCCGAGCAGTCGCTCGAGCGGTGGTCCGAACGACTCGGCCAATGTGGCCGCGACGGTGGTGGTGGTGGTGGTGGTGGACGTGTGATCGACGACGTTGGCTGCCATGTCATCCCCCTGGAAACGGACGGGTCGATCCCACCATGTTGGCCGATCCGAGCACCGCGAGCCACCGCTGATCCTCGGATCGGGCGGACAACGTGTGTAGGTGAGGGTCCGCGACGGAGCGCGGGATGGACGGCGCGCGGCGGCGCGGCTACTGCGCGTCGGCCCGGCCGCTGGCGGACTCGGCGGGGAGGAGGAACGCACCGAGGAAGAAGCAGACCGCGCCGACGAACGTGCCGAGGTTGACGAGCGCGATGTTGGCGGGTTCCTCGGTGGTGGTGAGGTAGCGCGCCCCGATGGCCGCCGCGCCGAAGGCGACCGACCCGGCGAGGTTGAGCGCGGCGATCTGCCAGCCGAGGTCGCCCCGCGGCCGGTGCAGGACGCGCGGTGACACCTCGACGTAGGCCAGCCAGCTGGCGACGAGGAAGCACACCGAGCCCCACAGATCGGGCCCCCAGATCAGATGGCGCTCCTGGTCGAACTCGAGGCTGTCGCGGGTGGCGGCGAACGTGCTGATGTTGAACAGCACGGTGCCGACGAGCTGCACTGCGGTCGCCCACCAACCCAGGCTGTGCGGTCGCCACCCGACCAGCGCCCGCACCCCGCCCGGTCGTGGACCTGCGGGGTCGATCGTCGCCGACGACGCCACGGCCTCGCGGAACTGGAGATAAGCGGCCGACGTGAAGAAGATCGAGCCGACAAAGAACACCCAGCCGACCACGGCCGCGTCGACGCGGTCGAAGAACAGCGGCAGCGAGCCCAGCGCGAAGCAGAACGCGCCGACCATGAACAGCCCGCCCATCCACCAGCTCGACGCGGCGGCGCCCGCGAAGGAATGGTCCGCCCACAGCCGGTCCCGGTGCTCCAGCCGGGGCGCCAGGCCCTTGCGGTGGCGGCGACTGCTCCAGTCGAGCTCGACCCCGTCGGGTCGCACGACCCGGGCACGGGTGTGGAACCAGCCGGGGCCGGAGAGCTCGTGGACGTGCCAGCCGTCCGGAACCTCCAGCCCCAGATGGTGAGCCGACGTGTTAGTCACGTCGTTGGCCGGTGCGGGCTTTTTGGTGTGCGGCCATGAGGGCGGGTGCGGTCCAGACGTCGGGGGCGGGTCGTTTGCGGGTGCCGGGTTGTTCGTCTGCGAGGTGGGTGCAGGCGTCGTTCATGTCGCGCAGCAGCATGTCGATCATCTGGCGGGACAGATCGATCCGGACCACGATCCGGAGCAGGTGCACGTCTTGGGCGTCGGGCGGCAGGCTGTAGGCAGGGATGATCCAGCCGTGTTCGCGCATCCGGGCTGACAGGTGGTACACGTCGAAGCCGGGGTCGCCCTTGAGCTTGAACGTGACGACCGGCTCGGCCAGTCCCGGGTTGAGGATCTCGAACCAGTCGCCGGCCGCCAACTGCTCGTTGATGTGCGCGGCGTTGGCCATCATGGTGTCCACCACCTGCCGGTAACCGGTCCGCCCCAACCGCAAGAAGTTGTACAACTGGGCTTGGATCATCGCCGACCCACGCGAGAAGTTGAACGTGTAGGTCGGTTGTGCCCCACCGAGATAGTTCACCGAGAACACCAGATCCTCGGGCAACTTGGTGCGGTCACGGAACACCAACCAGCCAACACCGGGATACACCAACCCGTACTTGTGACCCGACGCGTTGATCGACGCCACCTGCTCCAACCGGAAATCGAACTTCAGGTCCGGCTCCACGAACGGCGCGATGAACCCACCCGAGGCACCATCCACATGGATCGGCACATCCCACCCCCGCTCCGCCTTGATCTCCACCAACCGATCATTGATCTCCTCGATCGGATCGGCCTCCCCGATATGGGTCGTCCCCAACACCACCCCCACCGCGATCGTGTTCTCATCCACCAACTCCGCCACCTCATCCGCCGAGATCACATACCGATCCGGCTTCATCGGGATCTTGCGCATCTCCACATCGAAATAGTTGGCGAACTTGTCCCACACCACATGGGTCTCAGCCCCATACACCACATTCGGCCGATCCGTCGACAACCCCGCCGCCCGACGCCGATCACGCCACGAACGCTTATGCGCCAACAACCCCAACATGATCGCCTCCGACGACCCGATCGTGCCCACACCCACCACCTCCGCCGCATCCGGCGCGTTGAACAAATCGCCCAACATGTGCACACACGCCTCCTCCATCAACGACGCCGCCGGATACTCCTC
>CAYGLH010000217.1:1832-6304 GCA_964350535.1 uncultured Ilumatobacteraceae bacterium | reverse complement strand
GGCCGAGGGCAAGCTCGGCGTGCTGTGCCTGGCTCCCGAGGAGGGCCTCGGCATCGACGACCCGGAGAAGCGCGAGCGGATCGGCGAGGACACGATCACCGTCTTCCGCAACGGCTGAGCGCGGACCGCCGATCCGTCCTCGCGTCGGCAGCTGGTCGCCGCCGGCTCTCCGATGAGCGGAGGCCCGGCATGCCGGACGTCGGCTCATCGTCGAACAGGTTCGTGTGCTGCGATGAGCGGGATTCCGCTGGTGCGGAATGTCGCTCATCGGAGGCGGCGCTCGTCCGCCCGGCGCTCGAGGTACTCGCGGCACGCCGAACGCTCCCGCCGGAGGGGGTGCGTCACAAACCTGCCGGTCGTCCGGCAGACTGCGGCGGTGACACGACCGGCAGCGCTCCTGTGGGACATGGACGGCACGCTCGTCGACACCGAGCCGTACTGGATCGAGTGCGAGTTCGCGCTCGTCGAGGAGTTCGGCGGCACCTGGACCGAAGCCGATGCCCACTCGATCGTCGGGGCTGACCTGCTCGACGCCGCGCAGACCCTGCGCGATCGGGCGGGCGTCGCGCTCGACCCGCCGGCGATCGTCGAGCGGCTGCTCGACGGGGTGATCGACCGCGTCGGCGAGCGCCTCCCGTGGCGTCCCGGCGTGCGCGAGCTCCTCGAGGAGTGCGCCGCCGCCGACGTGCCCTGCATGCTCGTCACCATGTCGTGGCGCCGACTCGCCGGTGCGGTGATCGACGCCGCGCCGAGCGGCGCCTTCGTCGGATCGGTCACCGGCGACGAGGTGCGCAACGGCAAGCCGCACCCCGAGCCTTACCTCGCGGCCGCTGAGGCGCTCGGCGTCGATCCGCGCAACTGCGTGGCGATCGAGGACTCACCGACCGGCACCAGCTCGGCGCTCGCCGCGGGCTGTCCGACGATCGGCGTGCCGCACGTCGTCCCGCTCGAGCCCCGACCCGGGCTGGCGATCCTCCCGACGCTCGACGGGGTCGGGCTCGACGACCTGGCGGGCCTCGTGGGGAGTGCACCGTCGCGGTGAGCGAGCATCCCGCCGAGCCGGCGCCGGAGGAGATCGAAGCCGAACGGAGCCGTCGTCGTCGCCGGCATACGCTGCTCGCCGTGTTCGGCGCCGCGCTCGTCGGGGCGGTGGTCGTCGGCTTCGCGCTGGTGAGCGAGGACGACACCCCACCCCCACCCAAACCGGACATCCCCCTCGACACGTGGGCGCCCTACTGGGCGCTCGAAGACTCGCTCCCCGAGTTCGAGCAGCGGGTCGGTTCGATGCGCGAGGTCTCGCCGTTCTGGTTCGAGACGGTCGGTGTCGACTCCATCCGCGTCTCGGAGCAGGCGCCCACCGAAGCCGCCGACGAGTTCATCGAGATCGCCCGGGACGCCGACGCCAGCCTGGTGCCATCGATCGTCGACGCCATGCCGGCCGGCGGCATGGCCGGCATCCTCGCCGATCCCGAGACGCGCACCGCCCACGTGGAGGCGCTGCTCGCCTTCGCCGCCGATGGCGACTACGACGGGTTGGACATCGACTACGAGCAGTTCGCGTTCGCCGACTCCCGCGACACGTGGGCGACGACGCGTCCGAACTGGGTCGCCTTCATCGACGAACTGGCGGCGGGGCTCCACGCCGACGGGCGCACCCTCGCCGTGAGCATCCCCCCGGTCTACGACGCCGGCACCACCTCGACGAGCGGGTTCTGGGTCTACGACTACGGGGCGATCGCCGAGCACGTCGACCGGATCAGGATCATGGCCTACGACTTCTCGGTCAACGAACCCGGTCCGATCGCACCGCTCGACTTCGTCCGGCGGGCGATCGACGGCGCCATCGAGGCGACCGGCGCGCCCCACAAGCTGGTGCTGGGCATCCCCGCGTACGGACGCAACTGGCCCGTGTTCGTCGACGGCGACTGCCCCGAGACGGAGCTGCAGGGCCGCACCAGCGTCACCACCCGCACGGTCGACGAGCTCGCCGCGCTGCGCGGCGCGACGCCCGTGTTCGACCCGGTCACCGGCGAGTCGTCGTTCGAGTACGACCTCGAGGTCACCGACGGTGAGCAGACCTGCATCGAGACGCGTCAGGTGCACTACGTCGACGCGGAGGGCATCCGGTTGCGCATGGACATCGCCCGTGAGCGCCAGCTCGACGGCGTCTCGCTGTGGGCGCTCGGGTTCGAGGACGACCTCGTGTGGGACGCGATCCTGCCGACGGTGGAGGACGGTGCCGGGTCGGCCGCATCCAGCGCGTCGACGTCGTCGGCCGCGCCCTGAACCGCCCTACAGTCTGCGCAGCGAGGAGGGACATCGGAGATGGGCAAGTGGGGACCGCTGGTCGTGCTGTCGCTGGCACAGTTCTTGATGGTCATCGACCAGGCCGTCATGAACGTGTCGATCAGCCAGCTCGTCGAGGACTTCGACACCACGGTCACCACCATCCAGAGCGTCATCACCCTGTACGCGCTGACGATGGCGATGCTGATGATCACCGGCGGCAAGTTCGGCGACATCCTCGGTCGGCGCCGCGCGTTCGCCGTCGGCCACCTGATCTACGCCTCGGGGTCGGCGCTGACCGCCGCGTCGTGGAACGTCGGCTCGCTCCTCGTCGGCTGGTCGATCCTCGAAGGCGTCGGCGCGGCGCTGGTCCTGCCGGCACTCGTGGCGCTGGTCGCCAGCAACTACACGGGTCAGGACCGCGTCGCCGCGTTCGGTGTGATCGGCGGGGTCGCCGGGGCCGGCATCGCCGTGGGGCCGATCATCGGCGGGTTCTTCACCGCCAACCTCTCGTGGCGCTGGGTGTTCGTCGGCGAGGTGATCCTGGCGATCATCATCGTCGCCCTGGTCGGGCTGGTCCGCGACGCGCCGGTCGAGCGCCGGCCGAAGCTCGACGGCGTCGGGGCGGTGCTCGTCGGCATCGGGCTGGGGCTGGTCGTGTTCGGCGCGCTGCAGTCGAGCGTGTGGGGCTGGCTGCGTCCGCGGAACTCGCCGGTCGAGCCGTTCGGCTTCTCGCTCACCCCGTTCGTGATCGTCGGCGGGCTGATCACGCTCTGGCTCTTCCGGCGGTGGGAGGAGCACCGGGAGCGATCCGGGAAGGACCCACTCGTCAAGCTCGAGTTGCTCGACGTCCTCCCGCTCCGCTCCGGACTCAGCTCCTTCCTCGCCCAGAACGTGATCCTGCTCGGCATCTTCTTCACGTTGCCGCTGTACTTCCAGATCGTGCTCGGCTTCGACGCCCTCGAGACCGGCCTGCGGATGCTGCCGATCTCGATCGCGATGTTCGCCACGTCGATGAGCGGACCGGTGTTGGCGCGCCGGTTCGCGCCGCGGCGGATCGTCCAGGCCGGCTTCGTGACGCTGGTCATCGCCGCGTTCTTGTTGCTCGGACGGATCGACGTCGAGCTCGACGGGTTCGGGGTGTCGGTGTCGCTGGTGGTGCTCGGTCTCGGGATGGGGTTGATCGCATCCCAGCTCGGCAACGTCATCCAGTCGTCGGTCGACGCCGCGGATCGGGGCGAGGCGGGCGGGCTGCAGTACACGGCGCAGCAACTCGGATCGGCGCTCGGCACCGCCTTGATCGGCGCAGTGGTGATCGGGTCGCTCGTCACCTCGTTCGTCGACAACATCGAGGCCAACGACGCCGTTCCGGCGGAGATCACCGAGCAGATCGCCATCGCCGTCAACGACGAGGCGAGCTTCGTGCCGACCTCGCAGGTCGAAGCCGGGTTGCTCGATTCCGGTGTCGACGCCGACACCACGGCGCGGATCGTGGACGAGTTCGCCGCGGCGCAGTTGGAGGCGCTCAAGATCGGACTGCTGATCGCCGCCCTGATCGCGCTCGGCGCACTCTTCGTCACCCGCCACCTCCCCGGCGCGCGGCTCGTCGCGGGCGAGCCCGCTCCGCCGGCAACCGGCACCACTCAAACCTGACGACGAGCGCCCCAACGTCGCCGCGACCTCCGTCGCCCGGAGTTCACCCGGCGTTCGGGCCGACGCCATCGAGGCCCAATCCCACCGTCACCATCCCGTCCTACGGTGCCGCGGCCGGGCGGCGGACGGACTGTCGCCCGGACCATTCGATCTGGGAGGCATCGATGAACCGACCCGTCCACAACCATCGCCGTGTGCTCGCCGCCGGCAGTCTCGCCGTCGCCGCGCTGATCGCGCCGACGGCCGCCAACGCTCTCGTCACCGACGAGCCGCCGGCACCGAGCACCGCCGCAGGGTGGAGCAGCTTCGGCAGCGACCACCCGTGGTGGGCATGGTGGAAGCGACCCGCCTCGACCGAGCGGACGTTCCGCCACGTCGGCACCTTCGACGTGCGCACCAACGGCAGCGAGGCGGCGGAGATCGTCGACGCCACGCACGACGGCAGGACGCTGATCTACACCGACTCCCCGGCCGGGGCGATCGGGTTCATCGACATCACCGATCCGTCGTCGCCCGTCGCCGACGGCACCCTG
>CAYGLH010000217.1:0-1732 GCA_964350535.1 uncultured Ilumatobacteraceae bacterium | reverse complement strand
TGCCGATGAGCGACAACACCGACCCCGAGCCGGAGTACGTCGACATCAACTCGCGCAACCAGGCCGTGGTCACCTTCCAGGAGAACAACCACATCGCCGTGGTCGACCTGCACCGCGGGCGCATCGTCAGCGACTTCAGCGCCGGATCGGCCGTCATCGAGCAGGTCGACGACACCGAGGAGGAGCTCGGCCCGCAGGGCAACGGGCGGATCTCGTTCACCGAGACCATCGAGCGGCGTCGCGAGCCCGACACGGTGGCCTGGGTCGACCACGACACGTTCGCCATCGCCAACGAGGGCGACTACGAGGATGCCAGCGGCGTCGAGGGCGGCAGCCGCGGCTTCACCCTCTTCAACACGAACGGCACCGTCGAGTACGAGTCGGGTGCTTCCTTCGAGCACGCGTCGGCGAGCGCCGGCCACTACAACGAGGGCCGGTCCGCGAACAAGGGCGGCGAGCCCGAGGCGATCGAGTTCGGCTCGTTCGGTGGCCGCGACCTGCTGTTCGTCGGCAGCGAGCGGGCCAACGTCCTCGGTGTCTACGAGACGAGCCGGCGCAACGACCCCGAGCTCGTGCAGCTCCTGCCGACCGGCATCGGTCCGGAGGGCGTGAAGGCGATCGAGGGACGGAACCTGCTGGCGGTCGCCAACGAGGAGACGTTCGATGCCGCTCCCTCGATGGTCACGCTCTACAGCTACGAGCGAGGCGCTGCCGTGTACCCGCAGTTGGAGAGCGTCGACGACGCCAACGGCACGCCGATCCCGTGGGTGGCGATGTCGGGGCTGTCGGCCGACCCCACCGATGAGGAGCAGCTCTACGCGGTGAGCGACTCGATCCTCGCCGAGGCTGCGATCTACACGATCGACGCGTCGCAGACGCCGGCGCAGATCGTCGACCGGGTGCTCGTCAACGACGAGGCCGGCATCCGTCACGATCTCGACCTCGAGGGCATCGCCGCCGCCCCGGAGGGCGGTTTCTGGGTCGCCTCCGAGGGTCGGGTCGACGCCGGTTCGGCGCGCCCGAACGCGATCCTCAAGGTCGACACCGCCGGCACGGTCGAACAGGAGGTCCTGCTCCCCGCGGACGTCATCGCCGGCGCCACCAGCAGCGGGCTCGAAGGCGTCGCCGTCACCGGCGGCTCCACCAGCGAGTTCGTGTACGTCGTGCAACAGCGGCCGTGGGACGCCGACGCCGACGGCGCGACCAAGATCGGACGCTACGAGGTGGCGACCGGCGAGTGGACGTGGGTCGGCTACCGGCTCGACGCCGTCGAGTCGCCGGCCGGTGGTTGGGTCGGCCTGTCGGAGATCACGCTGCTGCCGGACGGCTCGTTCGCCATCATCGAGCGCGACAACCAGCCCGGGACCGACGCCCGCATCAAGAAGGTGTACGGCGTCGACCTCGACGATTCGGCATTCGCCACCTGGGACCCGGCGGTGCCGCTGCCGGTCGTCGACAAGGCACTCCTCGCCGACCTGCTGCCGGCCATCGACGCCAACAGCGTCTGGACGCCGGACAAGCTGGAAGGGCTCGCCGTGACGGCCGACGGGACGACCTGGGCGGCGACCGACAACGACGGTCTCGACGAGTCGACCGGACAGACCGTGTTCATCGAGGTCGAGCCCGGACTGGGCTGACTTCCCGTCCCGACCGTGACCCGGCCCGGCCCGGCCCACCGAGTGTGGGGCGGGCCGGGCGCGACACCTAGCCTCCACCGGATGTCCAGCGACAA